>JBICHS010000527.1:0-5632 GCA_043101135.1 Phycisphaeraceae bacterium JB051 | reverse complement strand
CAATAACCATTCATGATTCATCCAGAGTAAAAGACGACTAGGTTCAGATGTCATATTCTTGGTTCATTCTGGTGTAAATGGTATGGCTAAAATTCTCAAGTCTGTGTATGTTTATAACATGTCACCCTATTCTTCAAACTCGTATCAGCCTCGCTTCCCCGGGATTGAAGTGCATTACCTTGAGAATGTGCCACTGGGGGGAGCAGGGGATTTTGATTGGCATCAAAACAAGGTCGTCGGACCCTATTGGCGAGCTTATTGGAATGACAATTCAGGTGGATTAGTTCGCGTAGGAAACCAAGAAATCCAACTCAAACCTGACCGGGTTGTGGTGCTTGCTCCGGATACGGTTTATAGCACGAGATTAGCCAAGCCGGTTCGGCATTTTTATGTCCATTTCTCATCAGGACGACCATTCTCGCAAGTCGCGCCCGGCATCTTTGAATTAACGGATACAAGCCTTGTGTTCCAAGCCATGCAATTGGCAGAATTGGTACAAGCACAGCAGGATGACTATCGCACGCACATGAGAATTCAGCAGTATCTCTGTGAAGTCTTACTGCAATTGCCCACAGAAGTGATCCCGCCTTTGACAGATTTTGATTCACGAATCGAGCGGGTAATCACATTGCTTGAGGAAGTTGAGTGTCCAGCCAACCCACAGCTGGCCAAAATGGTCAACATGAGTACCAACGGTTTTCTGCATCTATTTAAGCAGCATGTTGGTGTGTCGCCACAGCGTTATGCACGTCGTCGTCGTTTGGAGCAAGCTGCCATCCTGTTGCAATACAGTGGCAAGAGTATCGAAGAAATCTCCGATGACATGGGATTTGCAGACCGGTTCCATTTTACAAAATGCTTTAAAAATGAATTTGGAATTGGGCCTGCCGCTTATCGAAAATTCCATTAAACACTAACGCATTCGGTTATTGATATTATCATCTGAAATCAGCATGCAAACTCTGGGTAAGATGATGATTCAGATGTTGGCCTGGATTGTCTGGGCTGTTCTGTCTGTATTTTAAGGGTGTTAAACCATATTGACGTTTGAAATGTTGTCCAAAGCGACTGGCGTCCTGATAGCTCACCCGTTGGGCAATATCAGATACAGACAGTTTCGTATTGGACAACAATGATGCCGCTTTGTGCATACGCATGGTTTGAACATACTTTTGAAAACTCATGCCAAAATGATCACGAAATTGACGTGACAGGTTGCCTGGACTTGTATGAGCGATTTGTTTGGCGACGTCTTGTAAACGAATTTCACTGCCCAGTCGGAACGCTACATATGCCGCTGCTCTTTGCACTGAACGATCCTCTGAAGCGGACTGTTGCATTTGTTGGTACCGATACCAGACTGCTTGGATATGTGATCGCATATCGTTTTCAGCTGCACCAGCATCTGATAAGCAGATGGCATCGACAAGGTGTTTATGCTCCGTGATCAGGACATGAAGATCAGGCCAGCACTCTTGAAAACTCGAAGCATGCAGCGAATTCAAGCCATCCCAAACAGGTTGCCAGGCTTGTTCAATGAAGGGAATTTCAGACATCTTCAGGATGGTTAAATGCAACCTGTAATCGGCCTTGCGAAAGGCTGCATAGTTTTGATTTTTTATCGCTTTTTCGATGTCGATTACAGACTGTTTGAGTTCATTGGACATGGCGGGGTTATCTGTCGCATGTAATGCTGCATGCCTTGCTGCCAGGCATTCAATCTGTGATCTGAGCAGCGTCAATTTTTCATGAGCTGAGAAATCTGACTCTGGTTTTATGCCAAATCGATTGTCTGTTTGTGCCATATAAATCAATCTTTACGTTATTGTTTGCAAGTGCTTGTAAAAGAAATTGTGAGGTCTATGATTTTCCTGCAATGTATGAATTGATGTATTAATCATATCGACGCAGGAGAGTCATTCAATGCAATTTACAGGAATCATTCCGCCCCTTGTGACACCATTTGATGCCGATGGGGTGATACGTTTCGACGCCTTGGCCAGTGAGGTGCATTACCTTTTGGATCGCGGCGTTCATGGTTTGAGTCTTGGTGGCAGCACGGGGGAAGGTGCCTTGCTCAGCGATCAGGAATTGGTCGATGGCATTGAACTTTTGAAGCAGGAAAACGATCGTGATGTGCCGATTGTGTGTGGCATCATTCGTAACAGCGCAGCCGATGCGATACGTGCGGGCAAACGAGTCGCCGACGCCGGTGCCGACGCCGTGATGGTCACCCCGACTTACTACCATGGCACGGATGACGATGGCAACTTTACCTATTACCAGATGATCTCCGAGCAGGTTGGCTTGCCAATCATTATCTACAACGTCATCGATCGGAATCCGATTCGCCCCAACCTGATGCTTCGACTGTGTGATATTCCAAACATCATTGGTATCAAACAAAGCTATGGTGGATTGGATGGTTTTAATGCCATGCATTCAACTTGTGCAGGCAAAACCATGGTCTATGGCGCACAGGATGATGCTTTGTATGGTGATTATATTTTGGGTGCAGATGGTGCGATTTCTGCCATCCTTGCAGTGTTCCCGGAGCTTTGTGTTGAACAATGGGATGCGGTGCAGGAAGGAGATCTTGGTCGTGCCCGTGATATTCACGCGCTTCTTTTCCCAATCTGGCAAATCATTAAGGAGTCGGGCATGTCATTCCCGGGTCGGATCAAAGCTTTGTTGAAACTACTCGGTCGCGATGGCGGTTTGCCACGTGCGCCGATTTTTGAACCTACACAATCAGTCGTCAAACGTTTGCGAGATTCATTGGATCAAGCTGGTTTGTTACCAGTATCTATGAATGTCTGATTCTTATATTTAGCTTTTACAAGTGAGTATTAAACATGGAAAACCTTGGAAAAAAATTAGGTCATATCATCATCCCGTTAGCAACACCCTTCACGCAGGACACACAGGCAGTGGACTACACCGCTGCAGAGCGATTGGTGGACCATCTGATTACTGAGAACAAATGTGACTCATTGATTGTCGCCGGCACATCCGGTGAGTTTAACAGTATGAGCTTTCAGGAACGTGTCGATTTATTTCGCGTCGTGAAAAATGCGGTTGCAGGGCGTGTGCCTTTGGTTGCCGGTGCATGCTCGGATTCGACCAAGGAAGTCATTGCTTTGACCAAAGAGGCCGAATCGCTGGAGTTTGACGCGGTGATGGCGCTGGGGCCGTGCTACTGCAAGCCAACACAGCAGGGGGCTTATCTGCATTACTCGGCGGTGGCACAGTCCACGTCTTTGCCCGTGATGCTCTACAACATTCCCATTTTCATGGGGTTTAATTTGGACATGCAAACCTTGGCGCGTCTGGTTGAACATCATGAAAATATCGTTGCGATCAAAGACGAAGCCGGGATCAACCCAACGCAGATGAGTGATTTTGCCCAGGTGACGCCCGAGAACTTCACTGTCTACAACGGCGATGACATCATGGTGCTTTGCGGTTTAGCTCAAGGTGCTGCTGGTGTGGTCAGCGGTGGTTCAATTGTGATTGGCAAGTTCATGCGTGAAATGATCAACGCCTTTTTGGCAGGAGATCTTGCCAAGGCGCAGAAGATTCACATGGACCTCAATCCATTCTTCAAAGCCTTCGGCAGTAATGGCCGCATCAACCCCATCCCGCTTTGGAAAGCTGCGATCAACATGTGTGGCCTGGAAGTCGGCCCGCCGCGATTGCCTTTGGATCCCGCAAGTGAAGCTGAGACGCAGATCATGCGTGAATATCTCGAACGTTTAGGGTTGCTTCAGACGGCTGCTTGTGTCTGATTGAATCGTCAAATTTGGATTCGGTCAGCAGTTGATGTGTGAAACGTACATTTTATTTGTGACATCAGCCATATTTCCCAGTACTTTTGTGCGTAATATTCCATATGTACACATGGAGGTCTGATGCAGCATCGTTTGATGCTGATTGACCTGCAGATGCAAAGAAGCACTGCTGCATCCCCGTGATCAGGCAGGCATTCAATGCACTCGTCTGGGGGCTTTGCTGGGTAAACCCTTGAAGTGCAATACGGAGACGAACATGAAAACGAAAACTGACAGAGCATTCACCCTCATTGAATTGCTGGTGGTTATTTCAATCATATCACTGCTGATCGCAATCCTGCTACCCGCGTTGGGCAAAGCACGCATGGTAGCGCAGCGTACGGCTTGTGCTTCCAACATCCGTCAGAACGGTTTGGCAACGACAATGTATGCCAATGATTTTGAAGGAAGAGTACCTTATGCACCCATGTCGGCCTCGTCACCGCCAGCGCATTGGTCGCTGGCATGGTGGCGCGGCACGGCCAATGACGGTTTCCGTGGGATCGGTCTTTTGCCATACAAGGGATATCTTCAGGGACATGCTTCTCTATTTTGTCCTTCTCAGGCACACGAACGTTACACGTCAGCCTATTACAGCAATTGGCCGAATAATGCAGCATCTGACAATCTGGTCATCAACCCAAGTTATGACTTCATTCCCTATCCCAACCCATCAACTCGCGAACAACCCTTGCTTGATGAGTATGATAAACGGGCTTTGTATTTCGATGTTGCAACAAGTTATTTTGCGACTGCATCAAAAGCACACAAGAACGCATGGAACGCAGTCTATGCTGATGGCCATGTGAAACTACTTGGGAATAAGGATCACAATGAATTGAAATGGACAACTGCTGGGATGACCATGATTGAAATTATTGATACTGGCTGGAATCAGTCCTGGCCGCATGCTGACCGAATTGGTGATCGTTTCCAAGCTAATTTCTGATTCTACGTTAAAACAAGAGTGGATTGCGTCATGTCCTATATTGCTAAAGCTGTCGTGTTGGTAGTTATGTTTATCACTTCGACAGTTGCTTCCGCTGGTTTGTCCATTGATTTATCTGATATCAAGCAGACTGGTAGTCAGTTTACCTACACCTATTCACTCAATGCCAGCGACATGAAAGATCCTGACTGTTTGAAGCAGGATGCCGAACTTGTCGAGAATGTGACACTGAGAAATCACCGGGGCGTTTACTATATTGATGCTGATCATGATGTTGCCAATGCACAGATCGTTTACAAGTTTGATTTCTCAGACTTGCCGATGCGACCGACATCAGTGACCTGGCAGGATCGCTTGACAGTATTCCCGCATAAAACAGGTTCCGAACGATCCACGATGATCTCTGAATGGAGCATGGATGGTAAAAGTTACACAACGATCCAGGAAGTAACCTCTGTTCCTGACAAGGCAACGGACAGCGGGAAAAATGCAAAGAGAGATAAAATCGATCTGCCAGCAGGCACGAACGTCGTCTATTACAGAGTGCGTTTTGAACCATGCGAAAAAGAGGGGAAGCTGGTTGGTGGTCGAAACCAGTGGAATCGATCTGGAACCAATACGCCACTTTTTCGCGCATCATTTGCGTTAAAACCGCATACCACCCAATCATCATCTGAAGGTATCAACGTCAAAGTGATGGCGCTGCAGGATACGCCACACATTTTTCAAGACATGGTCTACCCCGCAGCATTCTGGACTCTGGATACATCCAAAAGTTGGCGTTTTCTCGGCGCGACACAAGGGCATAGCGGTGGCGTGGAATCTGTTGATGCGCCACAGCGTTCAGGTAATA
>JBICHS010000526.1:0-6290 GCA_043101135.1 Phycisphaeraceae bacterium JB051 | reverse complement strand
TCACCAACGAACAGTCCTCAAGACATCTCCCCCCAATCAAACAGCAACCCCATCGTGTCCGCGCGATGCTCGCTCATGAAGGTATAAACGTGTTGACATTCGACAGGTTTGAATCGATGCCAGATGAGTTTGTCGACGTTGAACCTACCGCGTTGCAGTAACTCAAAATAGAACTGGCTGTAGGTGTGATTGTTCCATTGGTCATCGTTGTGGATGTCATGTACACCGCGAATGGTCAAGCCGTTTCGCATGACCGCGGGGGTTAAGTGTTGTTGCGTGGGATCGCCTGCTGACCCCAGGAGAACGAGCTTGCCGAACTTGCGGGGCAGTTGCTGGGCTTGGACGAAGACCTGTGCGTTGCCGGTGGAGTCGATGACAATGTCGGGTAAACTGCCGAGCATTTCTTCGACGACGGGGATCGCGTCCACGATCGGCTTATCAATCACAGCAGTAGCACCACCCTTCGTTGCCATCTCCAAACGTTTTGCAACGGGATCAATGACAATGACATGTTGGGCGAGACTGGCAGCGGCCCAACGTGTGGACATCTGCCCAATGGGGCCTGCCCCGATAATCGCGACCTTACTGCCAAAGCGATACTCTGCGGCATTGGCGCCGACTGCTGCGATCTTGGCCAATGCAAACCATACTGCGTCTTCACTGCTAACACCATCGGGGATCGGGATGACATCGTTTTGATCCAACACGTGATGTGAGGCATGTTGCTGTCGTGATGCGACACGATCACCGACCTTGAACTTCGTCACATCGCTGCCAATTTCAATCACCTGCCCCACCCAGCAGTAGCCCGTTGCAAAAGGATATTTCACCCATTCGTTATGTGTACTCGTCGGTCCGAACGCGCGGTTAAAGCACGTGCCTTCTGTGCCGGTGCTGATCAAAGAACAAACCGCTTTGACCACCACTTCATTGGGTTTGGGGCCAGGCAATTCGACGGGCATTAATTCGACTTGTTGTTTGCCGGTAAAGAAAATGGCTTGCGATTGCATAGACGTGCTCCTGTATCAAAGATTGCTCAAAGCATAGGAATCACAGATCGCGGGGCCTATTTCAGCTTTTGTCTCACACTTTCAATTTTTGAGAAACAGTATCAAATGAACACTGATTTTACAGTGTTTTTGCCTGACAACTTTCTCTATAATGGGATGCATGGGTGACATGATCCAACGACCAACATCACTATTAGTCAACTACATCACTGGCTGGGTTGTTCGGCCACAACGTGGGGACTACTGCCCGATGCATAAACATGTGAGCTGGGAGTTGGTGTTTCATCAGCATGGTTCAGGACGAACCACATTGGCAGACGGCCGCGTGTTTAACTACGAACCCAAGAGCATGGTTCTTTACGGTGCCCAGGTTGAACACGAACAACATAGCTATCGCAATGACGCGAATCACTGTGTGCATCTGCAACTGCCCGATGCGATAGCAAAGCAATTGCCAGATTGCATGGTCAGCCCGCCGATTAGGGATAGTGATTTAATCAGCAATGTGATCAGCCTTTGTCACACCCGTTTACCCAAGTCCGGCATGGCGCAACAAGCACTGGATCATCAAGCCAGTTTCGTGTTGCTGCGATACCTGCAATACGCTCAACAGGAAGAACGAAAAACTGACAGCAGCATTCAGCAGCAAACTCAACGTGCCCGACACTACATTCAGGAAAACTTCCGCCGCATTGAATCGGTACGTGATGTCGCCAAACATCTGAAAGTCGGCTATGACAACCTGCGCAAACAATTCCCCAACTATCAGGGGATGAGTTTAAACCAATGCCTCACACAAGCCCGCATCCAACGTGCTGAGCAATTGCTCGAACACTCCACATTAACCTGTGCGGAAATTGCCCAGATGACCGGCTTTGCCAATGAGCGTTATTTCAACACCTGTTTCAAAAACAACACCGGCAAGACACCGGGGCAGTATCGCAAGCAACATCAAGCTTGAAAACTATCATGTACCTCACACATCAGCGACACGCAGTGTCGCAGCTATATATCACTGAGAAATGAAGACCCTGCTGTGTTGATGACGGGCAAAAAACAAACGCGAGAAGCGTATTGCGTCTTCTCGCGTTGTGTTGCTGTTAGGATGTATTTCGGCAAAAATCAGGTATACGCCCGACCATCGCCGTCTTGTTGTCTGCGTTGCTGTTTTTCGATTTGTTTCTTGGCGGTGTCGCTGAAATTCACGGTAATCTCTGGTGAGGGGTCGTGAGGAGCGACGTGCAATGTCTGTGTCGGGAAGGCGAAGTTCACGCCAACCTTACCTGCGAGCTTGAAGATGTCGATGAACAGGCGTTCGCGTTCCTGCAATTCCATGCCCCAATCGGGCACTTCGTGGAACACGTAAAGCAGGATGTCCAGCGAGTATGGGCCGAACTGGTTGTAGTAGACATGGAAATAGTCTTTACGCGTGTGCGGGTGTTCCTTGATGAGCTGGCGGATGCCTTCGACAAACTCAACCATTTTCTCAGGCGAAGTGTCGTACTGAATGCCAATGTAAGTTTTCCATCGGCGGTAACGACGACGGCCATAATTATCCACGGTCGCACGTACCAAAGCAGCGTTGGGGACCGTGATCAGTGAATCGTAAAACGTGCGGATACGGGTTGAACGGAAGCCCAGTTCGACGACGGTGCCTTCGTTGCCATCGATGACAACCCAGTCACCGACTTCAAAGGGTCGATCGAGAATGACGGCAATGGAGCCGAAAAAGTTTTCGATGGTGTCCTTTGCAGCGAAGGCGAAGGCCAGGCCGCCGATACCAAGACCGGTGATCAAAGGCAGGACGTTGATGTTCAATGACTGAGCCCCGTAGATCAGACCGAACGCAACAATGAAAATCTTGGCGGTCTTGCGGATCAGTGGGACAAGGACATCATCGAATTTGTTGTCGGTCTTCAGTGCTTTATCCATGAGCACTTCGGAAGCCAGGTCGGTGATGCGCCATGCCGCCCAGACCGCGGAGAAGGTACCGAAGACTTGAATGGCGCCCGCGAGAATGGTGTAAGCCGTGTCGGGCAATTGGAGTGTGCGCAGGAACCAATACCAGAGGATGGCAGCACCGAGCAATCCAATGGGGCGCACGGCGGTGCCGATACTCTTGGCATGTTCGGTATTGGTATGCCGGGCGATGAGTTTACGGCTGATGCCACCGAGGATCGCACGGATGATGTGATCAAGAATCACACCCAGTAATGCAACGATGAACACACCGATCCATTGCCAGTATTCCAAAGTCAGAACGGTGTGGTTGATCCCCTTGAGCGATGAAGGAATTTTCTTTCGCAGCCAGTTCTTGGTCAGTAATTCCTGAACGTCTTCGAGCCCTTCGACGGTCTGAACGTCTTCGAAGGCCAAATACAATTCATGCGAATTCTTAACGGTGTTGGCAGAGAAGAGCCAGCGGCCTTCATCATTTTTCTTAAAGACGATATTGCCATACCGGGCAAGATCTTTGAATTTTGCAGGCGTGTCGCGCTTTGGGAAATAGGTATAAGTGGTCATATCTGCCGAGGCCTGGGCATCGGGGATGGTGGTGGTTTGCCAATCAATGAACTCCAGGCGATTGATCACTTCCCAGAGGTCTGTAGCAATTTCCTGCAGGCGATCAGGGTTGGCTTGGGACATATCCAGACAGGACTCAACGCGATCCCATGCCGCGGTTTGCTTTTCGTGAACTGCTTGTCGAATAGCAGTTAGGAAGAATTTCATGGTATCCCGAGGAGAATTTTGCTCTTCCATGTAAGAAACATTTGCCTCGGGCGGATTTGAATTGTTGGCTTCATTGGAAGACTGTGCCCATAACAAAGCTGGACCCAAAGCCAGCAGACAAAGCAGGAGCACAATAAATCGATGCGGCTTCATATTGATCGGATGCCTCTGATTATTGGAAGTCGGATGAATCACGATTCATCACCGTGACATTACGACGGCCCTGATCATCGCGACCAGTGACAAGCCGACGCAGAAAGTTTAATGCATTGCGTCCCAAGTTGATGAGTGTGGAGAGGACGTAAAGCACAGCAAAGAAAATCAATCCCACAAGGATTGCAAGTAGCGTCAGCGCCAGCAACGGCAGGAAAATGACCAAAGCGACCACGGTCAGGGACGTCCAAACGACCCACGCGGGTGCGCCGGAGAGTTTGAAAAGATGCCTTGCCGGTCCTTGGCTGCCGAAATTGTGAATGTGCATGCGCCACTTCATGGTTTAAAGGTAAATGCATTGAAAGGGAAACACAAACGCCTTGCCTTGAGAATGACAAAAGATGCAAGTTTCCTTGAGTTTGCTTAAGTCACAATATGCAGTTGTCGATAGCAATTCTGGAGGCTACGCCAGCAAGGCGTTTGAGGAGAAAGTTTTCATGACCCAGGCTATGAGTCAATCCGCCGAATCAACCAAAGCCGATGTCGTTTCATCTGCCATTGGTGAAATCAGCCATATCGCGACGTTGCCCGAGGTCACGCTCAAGATTATCAATCTTGTTGAAGATCCCAACTCCACAGCCCAGGATTTAAACCGCGTCATCACGAATGACCCCGCCCTTGGCGCTCGCATTCTCAAGGTAGTCAACAGTGCTTTCTACGGCCTACCGGGCCAGATTGCCTCGATCAACCGTGCGATCGTGCTACTGGGTTTGAACGCTGTGAAGAACATCGCCATCGCCGCGTCGTTGGCCAAGCTCTTCCGCGGTGGTCAGATCGCCCCGCATTTTGATGCCCATGACCTGTGGAATCACAGCATTGCCGTCGCCACCGCCACCAAGATGATTGGTAAGGAAGCTGGCCTTGGTCTTGCGGATGAAGCCTTCCTTGCGGGTCTGATTCACGACATCGGCATCATGGTCGAAATCCAGGCGATGCGTGCCAAGTTCGTTGAAGTGATTCTCAAGAAGAAAGAAAACCCCGAGTTGACGCTGCGTTCAATCGAAACGGAGATCCTCGGTGCCGACCACCAGGAATTTGGTGCCGGCCTGTGTAAAGCATGGAAGTTCCCCAACAGCTTTATCTACGTGACGGGTTACCATCACAACCCGATGGACCTGGAACCCGATGAGCGCAAGCTTGCCTGTGCAGTGAACCTCGCAGACATCATCGTCGCTAAACTCGGCATAGGCTATACAGACACCGTCGATAAGATCAAATTAAACAAAGAAGTCCTCGATGATCTCAACTTGACCACCAAACAGGTCGAAAAAGTCATGGAGGCGTTACCCAACGCCATGTCTGAAGCAGAGAACCTGCTCGACGCGGCTTGATGGGTAGCACATTATCCGGAGCCTGAAAAGGTTCCCACTTACTTAGGCGTCTCTCTTTTCCCTCCGGGCGACGATTCGTATGAATCGTCGCCTCTTTTTTTTGCGCGCACCTCAAACGACATCTCTCAAAAATCATCAAGACATTTTTTACCACAGAGAGCACAGAGAACTCAGAGCTAGGAGAGATTAAGTACGCTCTATCTGTGAATAAGACGTATTTTAAGCATCACATAGAATGTTGTCGCTCAGTAAACTTGCAGTGGTTATTTATATGCCTTGGCCTTGATGAGGATGTAGCTCAACAAATTGATATATCAGACCATCAAGTGAACGCTTGCATTGTGGGCAGGATAAATGACCGCATGCTTCTTCCATTTGAATACCACATGCGGGGCAATACCAAGTTCCTCCAACTCGAAATTTCAAGGATTCTTGAGGTGAGTCACATGAATTATCACCAAATCGTTCGAGCAGGAGGGATTGCATGGATTTGGAGAGAGTCATATTTCCGGAAATGCATTTCAGCACACCATCGATATCCCTAAGTGGACTGTTACATTTGGGACAGTACATAGGCACATAACTTTCTTGTCTCTGAGACCTCTGTGCTCTCTGTGGTAAAAACTGCCTTGATTAAAGACTCAATGCACAATCAGTTCATCGACGGATCATGCGGGATCATGTGTGGCAGAAGATTGGGATAAGCGATATTGCGGTCAGCAGTCTGCGTGACCTTACGCCAGAGATCTTCGATTTGAGAGGTAAAGACCAATTCGGTCTGCGCGGGGATCGACTTCCAGGAGCCAGCAGCGATCTCTTCCTCAAGTTGACCTGGCGACCAGCCGGCATAACCGATGTAGCATTTGAGCTGCTCGGCACCGCGACGCATCAGCCAACTGACATTCTCTTGCTCAACACTGAGAAAGACGCCAGGCAGGACCTGCTTCTCACCGACATCCTTGCGATTGTGCAAAGCCATGATCGGCCCCTGGCAGGGTCCACCGAT
>JBICHS010000525.1:0-9805 GCA_043101135.1 Phycisphaeraceae bacterium JB051 | reverse complement strand
CAGTTCCCGCAACTCAAACCCAAGAACGCAGACGAACCTCTGGTTGGCAGGAACTCACCGATCAACACGCGCGGTTACGGCGGCGTCCTCTGGGTCGACCGTAACGGTGATGGCAAAACACAAGCTGATGAATTCAGCTTCTATCCCCAGGCTGAAAAACTCTCCATGGGCTACTGGGGCACCGCATCACGCAACCTCACACTCCATGCCTTTGTGCAGCAGGACAATCGTTGGCAGATTCTGCGAATCACACCCGATGGTTTTGATGCCAACGGCACACCTAACTACCCGACCCTCGGCCAAGCCATTGAAAAGGGCATGACGCCAATTGCTGCAACCATGCGCGGTTTTCAATCCGCCATCGTTGATCGCTTTGATCGTGTCATCATCAACAGTGACCCGGACATGCTCGGCATCGCGGCGGATGGCAGCAAGCTTTGGCAAATGAATAATCCCTGGTTGGGGGTTCATGGCTCACACAAGGCGCCGCTCCCAGAAGTTGGTGTCATGCAGGGCAATCTCTATTTTCTGGGTGCTGCAGCATTGGATGACAAGTCCGACCTGCTGATGACCAACGGCAATCACGGGCGCTTTTTCCTGATGACCTCCGATGGTGTCTATGTCGATGAACTCTTCCGCGATGTCCGACAAAGCCGCGTCTTTGATAACCAAACCATCGGCGGTGAGCCCTTTGGTGGATACTTCGGTAAAGCCGAAGATGACGGGAAATACTACCTGCATGCAGGCAATTATCGGCTCTATGAAATCCAGAACGTCAACACCATCGGACGCATCGCAGGCAGTATGGATGTCACGGTTGAAAAACTCAAAGTCGCTGCACAACGTCAACGCGAAAAAATGCAGCAGGAAAAACAGGACAACCTTGCCAACGTCACATGGATGAACAAGCCACCCAGGATTGATGGAATGGATCGCGAATGGTCCAAGCAGCAGATCAGCTGGGATAATGCCGGCCAATACAAGACCGAAATCAAACTTGGCTATGACGCGGAGAATCTCTATGTTCATGCTTCGATCCGCTCGGATATCTCGCCTTGGATCAACGGCGGTAAAGACTGGACCAACCTCTTTAAAACCGGCGACTCGGTGAACATTGAATTGGCGCTGGACCCGCAGGCAGACCCCAAACGTCGGACTTCTGCCAGTGGGGATGTGCGACTGCTCATTGCCCCGATGGATGGCAAGAACATGGCGATCCTTTATCGCTACAAGGCTAAGAGCAAAGAGAACGCTGTGGAGTTTGCATCGCCTTGGCGGAGTGTGATTGTTGACAGTTGCACACAGCTTGATGATGTGCAGGTTGCTGTCCGCAAGGAAAATTCGCGGTACCAAATTGAACTGGCTATCCCCTTTAAAACACTGCAAATCAAGGCCCCGATCGGCCAGACGATTCGTGGTGACTTTGGGATTAACTACGGTGATGCACAAGGCCAAGTCACCCGCCTGCGTTCGTATTGGTCCAACAAGGCAACCGCGTTGGTGAATGATGTCCCCGGTGAAATCATGCAGCATCCCGACATGTGGAGCAGCATTCGTTTTGAGGAACGCCCATGATGATGCGTAATGGATTGATTTTCGTTTTAACCGTTTTGCTCAGTCTCACGACGACCCATGCAGACGAGCTGCGCTTCAGTGGCATACTTGCCAACTCCGGCGAAGCAGGTCAGACACTCGTGACCTTCGGGCAAGCCATCCGACGTGGTGGCAATGGACTGACGCAGGACCGCCTGGGGCGTCTTTGGACGCGTACAGGGCAGGGGATTCTCAACTGCTATGAGCTGGATGGGCGCCTGGTCAATCAATACAAAATTGATCGAAATTACACGGGCAATGATCGCATTGCAGCGACAGATGATTGGATTGTCATGTTCATTCGTGGCTGGATTTATACCTTGCCAATCAACGCGCCCTCGGACACCAGGCCAACGCGCTTATTGGGCAATGTCACCAACATGGCGTCAGACAGCTTTGCTAATCGCGTGCTCATTGCCAAGGCCGACAACAGCATCGGTTGGCTTGACCCGACGGGTGGCAGGTTCGAAGCGTTGAAGCTTGACCCGATGCCCAGTGGTCGCATGGAATTGATCGTTGGCCCTGAGGGTGATGTCTTTGTGAACCATGCTAAAAAGGTGCATCGCTTTGATGCATCAGGCAAAGAGATCATCAACGATTCATGGCCTGCAGAAGCGACATCCGAACGACTTCAGTTTTTCGGGGACAGCTGGTACGGGCATGCCTGGCATGGCACGATTAAACGCTATGACGCGGAGCTCAAGCCATCGCCGGGCGTGGTGCTCGGTGGGGCGTCGGGAAGTTTTATCGGCTTTTTGCCTGAGAATCCTGAGATTGAAAACGGTCGTGCGTTACTGCGATTGCATGATCAGACCTACGCCATTGCGGGGATGGATGGCGTGATTCATTTGCTTTATTACGATGCAGCAGCACAACGCATGCAACTGATCCGACGCATCGGTAGTCTCACACATTGCCCGACCTTAGCGATCAATGAGCAAGGTGTGATATGGGCAGCAGGCGGGACATGGGATTGGGAAGGACTCCCCGATACACCGATGCCCGAAGGTGATCGTGCAGGCGAAGCGCTCAGTCAGATGGTCATCATGCCCAATGGTTATGCGGTCTGTTATTCCACACGCTATGGCAAGCCGGCAGTTTCCTATGGCCCGTATGTTCAGGATGGCATGACGCGCGTGAACGTGAAAGGGATCAATACCAAGCAGCTTCAATCACCGTTGGAGAAAAACTATCCCGCGGCTGCTTATGTGAAGTATGACAAGAAGCACATCCTGCTGTTGATGTCCGATACGGGTAAGCCACGCATGTTTCGCATCTCGGATCGAGGCCAGTTTTATGGTGATGAAGGTGAGCCGAAGTTAGGACTCACCAAGCCGATCAAACATTGCACGTCATTGGCTGCGGTGGATGAGGATACGCTGCTGCTTGCAGCAGACGGGGCGGTCATCACACTTAAGCAGCAGGCAGGTAAGGACTGGAAAGAAGTCAGCCGATTCACACAATGGGGGAATACCAAGTCGGACACATTCGGCAGTGACATCACCATTGCTGCATCGGAAAATCGCCTGTGGGTCAGCGATACCAATCGGCATCGCGTGTTGGTTTTTGATGTGAATCCTGCCAAGCCGTTGGCAAGCTATGGTCAATTGGATGACAACGGCAACGCCATCAAGCAACTGCATTTCCCCACATCCATCGCAGCATCGGGTAGACGCGGCGTGGTCTTTGACACGAAAAATCAGCGGCTGGTTCGATTGACGTTGGATCTCAAAGAGTAAGTGGGGCGCATTGGATTTTGACATGTTCTGCAGATCGACGATGATGTTGACGGTTGTAATGACTGATTGAAAACCGTTACCTCACGTGGAACTGTCTGATGCCCAAACCGACTCGGAACTTTATCTTTGCTGTTGACCTTGATGGCTGTGTCGTGGACTTTTACAAGGCCATTCGCCCCATTGCTGCGGAGTGGCTTAACAAACCGATTCATGAGTTGACGGATGACTTTTCGTATGGCTTTGCCGAGTGGGGCATGCCGACGGAAGGGGAGTTGCGTTACAGTTACCTGCATCGGTATGCGGTGAAGCAGCGTGAGATTTTCCGCACCGCGCCGCCGATTCCCGGCGCTGCCTACACGCTGCGTCGACTCAGTTCCGCAGGCGTGCATATTCGCATTGCCACGCATCGTCTGTATGTCGGCGGGACGCATGAATTGGTGGTCAGCCACACGGTTAATTGGCTTGAGACCCATGCCGTGCCTTACATGGATTTGTGTTTCCTCAAGGACAAGACATCGGTGAATGCGGATTTGTACATTGACGATTCACCCACCAATATCGAACATTTTGAGCAGGAAAACAAGGACTATATCATCTACAACAACTCAACCAACAAGCATTGCAACGGCAAGCGTGCGATGAATTGGGATGAGGTCTACGACATCGTCATCGAAAAGATGAATCAGAAAAACGCAGCATCGCAGTGAGCATTCTCAACTTCGTTGCGGCAGCCAAAGCCACCGAGCCAAGATGACTCGGCTATGTAACAAGGTCATTTTGGCCGGGGATCGGTCGGTGTGTCAATCGAATTAAAATCGTCATGCTTCGGGTCGGCTACCGCAAGCACAGCTGCGATGATCTGCCTGCATCCCATGGCCTTGAGTTGACGGCAGCAGTTGTTCAAAGTCGCACCGCTGGTCTTCACATCATCGATCAAAACCACCGTCCAACCGGTCAAATCCATATGCCGATGGGTGACGGATTGGCTGACATTGACCGTTCGCTGAGAAGGAACAACGCGCGTTTGTGAAGGCGTGTAGCGACTGCGTTTGAGCAGGGGCATCACGGGCAAATGTACCTGCTTGCTGACCTGATCTGCGATGAGCTGCGCCTGGTTGTAGCCACGCTCCCAACGCCGATACCAGTGCATGGGCACCGGGCAAAGCACCGTTCGTTTAACATCCAAATCAAGCCTGGCGATATGGGGTGAAAGTAACTCGCCGAGCATTTGCCCCCAACGCCAACCGTGGTGGAATTTGAGGTTCAACACCCAGTTACTCAGTGGCGGTTCGTAGGCTCCGACGCGGATGAACCGTTGCCAGTGAATGGGTTGATTGAGGCAGAAGGCGCAGCCTTTATCCGTGACGGCTTCGCTGCCGATACTTGCTCCGCAACGCGTGCAATAAGACCGACAAGTGTCCGGCATGAAACGTCCGTCATCTTCGGCGGCATACCAGTCCCGGACGTGCAAGTCGCCTAAAAGTTGGGTGCAGATGCGTTTAATCGGATAGCCGAGCATGGGGATATTGTAGCAGCAGTGGCGGGGTGTCGGTTGGGGGAGGGAGATTGTTTGGGGGAGGGACTAGGGACAAGACATCGTTAAAACACCGGTTGCTGATTTCTTCTGCCTTTTCCCTAGTCCCTAGTCCCTAGTGGCTAGTCCCTGATGAACACCAAGATGAATCCTATGTCCTGCGGCGGTATACTCTTGGTTATGAGTGCAGTTTCCACGTCCAATGAATCGGTCTCCTGCCGTCAGCGACATGACGGTGTGGTGGTGTCCAATCGCAATGTTTGCCGTGAGCATTTTGAGTTGACGGTACGTGTTTTGCCCGGTGAACAAGGGGGCTTTGCTCCGACCGCGCCGGGGCAGTTCATTCAGATTGGCTGTCGCCCACCGGCTGATAGCATGGATCTTGATGCCCTGTCAGGTGACGAATTTGAGATCACCGAAGGGACTTGGCCGAGTCTGAAGCAGCCTGAGATGACGCAGCGGTTGGCTTTGCTGCGTCGCCCGTTTTCGCTCTCAGGGCGATGGGACGATGAGCAGGGCACGTGCATCCAGATTGTCCAGCGCGTGGTCGGGACGGGGACACAGTGGCTAAGTGAACTCAAAGCCGGTGACAAGGTCGATTTGATCGGCCCACTGGGTAACACGTTTACGCTGCCCAAGGATCGCAAGCTGGGGTTACTCGTTGGCGGTGGCGTGGGACTTCCCCCGATGTTCTACCTTGCAAACGCGATGGCCAATGCCGGTTGGGACGCGGTCGGTTTTGTCGGGGCCATGACCTCGGACTTACTTGCAGTGACCTGGGCGGATGACAAACCGCAAGCCGATGGCAAGCCGGTTCAGAGTGTCCACGAGTTTGCCAAACATGATTTTCCTGCCGTGGTGACCACCGATGATGGCTCCACCGGTCTGCAGGGGCGCATCACTGATGGGCTTGTTCGCTACATTGAATCCCTGTCGGATGAGCAGAAGCAGCAGGCGGTGATTTACACCTGTGGCCCGCATGTCATGATGCACGCGGTGGCCAAACTCGCTGAGCAATTCGGCATTCCCTGTCAGGCGTGTCTGGAACAGACCATGGCATGCGGCATGGGCACCTGTCAATCCTGCATCGTCAAAATCGAGGACGATAACAACCCGCATGGCACGCTGGAAAGTGGCCGCAACTGGCGGTACAAACTCACCTGCACCGACGGGCCTGTGTTCGCTTCAACGGATGTGATCTGGTAAACCGATTGCCATTGCGAAACGTATTCATCAACACGTTACATTAAAGACCACAAGGCAACCCGTGCCACGGGAGTGACACGGCTTTGGTGTGTTGTCACTCGTAAACAGATAATCAACACCGCCCATGTGTTTTCGTCACTCCCGCGCAGGCGGGAGTCCAGTGGCATTCTCAGCAAGGTTACAGGTTCCACTCGTACTTGATTGCACCTGAAGCGCACTTGATTCTAAACATGAAACCCTGCCAAGATGGCTCGGCTTTATCTACATAGCCCGGTCATCTTGACCGGGATGGTTTTATGTCGATGGCGTGCAATGAACCATCGGGCTTGCGCCTGCGTAGGAGTGATGGTAGGCGAAGATTCAATTTTCATATTCAAAATCGTGCAGACCACAAGGCAACCCGTGCCACGGGAGTGACACGGCTTTGGTGTGTTGTCACATTGATCAGGTGATGTCTGATTACTGCTGTGGGGTGGCTTGCAGGGGGGTGATTTCCACGTGCCAACCGCGATCAGTTGGGGCTTGGGTGCTGAGCATTTCCGCGGCGATGGGTTGGTTGAGCACCGCTTTGGTGAGTGTGAAAATGCTTTCATTGCCACTGTCATCGTTATTCGTCTGACACTTCAACGGAAGCAGCGATTCCTTGTCATACCACAGGTTCACTTCAGTAAAGTCAATCTGTGATGACGGCTTGGGGATGAGTTTAAGATGGTAAAACGCAGCATCTTTGGGATCGAGGTCGGACTGGGTGGTGATCAGTTCCACGGTGAAACGCTTGAGCACTTCGGCCTTTTTGGCACGCAGTGGGATGGGGAACGGGTTATTCTCCATAGACATGGGATCGACGTTTTCGTGTGCTGCTTTTTTCAAATCTTCAGGTGAATGGATCTGTCGTTTGAAGAATTGTTTTTTGTCATCAAGCCGTTCAACCAGCCAGACGCCGTCATAGACCCATTGGCGTTTTTTGACCTGCAGTTGATTGTTGACCACATGCTTCTGGAAGTCGACTGCGAATTTGATTTGCGGGTCGGTGACGTAGTAGAGCTTGCCAAACCAGATTTGCTGATCACCGAGCAGGCCTTCGATTTGATCGAGGCGCATGAAGGCTTCGTAGGATTTGATCTCACGGGCTTTGATCTCAATTTGATCAAGCAGGCTGTCGACCGTGGGTTGTGCTGGCTGATCTTGAGCAAACAGCGAGCTCACGCTAATCAGGGCGATCATGGCAGTGGTGATATATGCGAATCGGTTAAGCATCGATAGTGTTCCCGTCTGTGGTGTCTACATGAGGATACAACCTTGCAGCAGCAGCGGTTGCATGGACAGGATTGTACCGGATTTACTCACGCGTTGGCAGCGGGGAGCTTGATGGTGAAAATGCTGCCTGAGGATGTTGCTGATTCGGAGGCTTTGGGGGTGATACGGGTGACCTGAATCGTTCCCTGATGCGCTTGAACAATGGATTGAACATAGCTGAGCCCAAGCCCGTTGCCACGATAGGTCCGGCTTTGATCACCGCGGTAAAAGCGGTCGAAAATATGCTCCTGGATGGCAGGATCAATCCCCGGGCCGGTGTCCTGGACTTCTATGCGAATCGTCTGTCCTTCGGGCTCAAACGCACGGAGCGTGATCATGCCGCCCTGGGGGGTGAACTTGGTGGCATTGTCCAGAAGGTTGGCAATGACGCGCTGAAGCCGCGGGAGACTGCCCCGTGTGATCACTGGCTGATCAGGTAATTGCAACACCAGTTGCTGCTGCTTGTCTTCGGTCATCGGCGTGAACAATTCTGCTGCATCGGCAAGCACCTGATTCAGATTCACCGGCGACATTTCATGACTGTCAATCCCCGCCTCAGCCGAGGCGATCTGCAGCATCGTGTTGATCATCTCCTGGAGACGTTCGATCTCTTCAATGAGCTGGGCGGACATGTTGTTGTAACTGTCCACGGTGGGGTTGTCCCGCAGTGTGGTCTCGATGATCCCGCGCATCCGCGTCAACGGACTTCGCAGATCGTGAGCAATGTTGTTGGTGACATCTTCAAGCTCGCGGATCAAGGCTTGAATCTTGGCGAGCATGGTGTTGAAGTTGGAAGCAAGGTCTTTGATTTCCTGACCACTGTTGCCCACTTCCACACGCAGATCCAGATTGCCTTTGTTGATGGATGATGCGGTGGAGGTGACTTGCTTGACGCCGTCCATGGCTTGTCGTGAGACGAACCATCCTGCCAGTCCGACAAGGATCAACGTGATCGGCAGGAGGATCAGAGCGATCTTGATGAAGTGCTCAAAGAACGGGTCGAAGTTATTCTCCGCATGAGCAACCTGCAGAATGTACTGGGCATTGACGCGGCCGATGCAAAAGCGAACTTTACCCAGTGGCCCGTGGGTGTCAGCATTCTCAAGGATCGGCGCTTGGTCGATCGTGAAATCAGACAGGTTTGGGGGGATGGGAAAATCCGACCAGTGATGTTGATCCTGGCTTTGGAAAACGATGTTGTTCTGGTTGTCGATGACCCGCATGCAGATGGACATGGGGCCAGGCCCCGAGTCAAAACCCGCTTCGTTTTCACGGTTCTGTCGTTGTGTCACGATGCGTTTGAGTTCATCAATGCCCGAGTCGTTGATGTAATCCTGAGCACGATAATACACTTCAAAGAGCATGCGGTTGGCATGTTGTTTCATGTCCAAACGCATAAAGCCGTAAAGCAGGACAAGCTGACAGATAAACAGTGTGCCAAAGAGAAAAATACAGATAAAGGTCAATCGTGATGTGACAGATCGGAACATGGGCTAGCGAACCTCGCAGATATAACCCAGGCCTTTGACGGTATGGATCAGTTCGGTATCACCTGCCTGTTTGAGTTTGCCCCGGAGTTTGCAGACACGTGATTCGACGACATTGGTTTGCGGGTCGAAGTTGTAATCCCAGACGTGTTCCATGATCAAGGTCTTGGAGATGATGCGGCCTTTGTGACGCATGAAATATTCCAGCAATGCCAGCTCGCGCGGCTGGAGGATAATCTCAGTGCCGTTGCGGTAAACCTTCCTGCAGATCAAATCCATGGACAGATCACCTACGCGCAATTGATCCGGCTCGGTGACGGTTTGGGCGCGACGAACCAGTGACTGTAACCGGGCAATGAGTTCGGAAAATGCAAAGGGTTTGACCATGTAGTCATCACCGCCAGCCTGTAAACCCCGCACACGATCACCAACGGAGTTTCGCGCAGACAGCAGTAACACCGGCGTCATGATTTTATGACGACGCAGCTTGTCGATCAGTGAAAGCCCATCCATCACAGGCATCATGATGTCCACGACAGCTGCATCAAAATAGGATTCACTCAAATGCACAAAGCCTTCAGCTCCATTGTTGGCATGGGTGGCTGAATAACCTTCCTGTTTCAGACCGCGGAGTATAAAGCTCGCTGTCACCTTATCGTCTTCGACTACCAATACGTTCATATAAGTCATTCTATGATGCAAAATTGCCTTGGGCTACGTGAAAATGGCAAGATTGCCAAAAGGTAATCCCAAGGCAAGCTTACGGTCATCACGCAGTCCGATACACGTTATTGGAGCAACTCAAGGCAGTGTTTCGAGAAGGTCAGGCAATGGCCTTCTCGGACATTGCTGGGAGTAAGACATCATTGAAATGAGGATGAGTAAGTTGCTCATCTGATGCAACGAATCTTGCCGGAAAGGAAGGAAAATGTCATGAGTATCAGTGGAGT
>JBICHS010000524.1:0-7689 GCA_043101135.1 Phycisphaeraceae bacterium JB051 | reverse complement strand
AGTAGATTGCATCTCATTCAAACACGTTCAGAAAAACCAGTGCAAAATAGCTTCTCAGATGCTATATTAAAGACTAAATCCTCCCTCAAGCTGAGCAAATCAGTGGTTTGTGACATTTTGTCCCTGGACCAGTCATGCTTTGAGCTTGACGAAACAGTCGAAACCTAAGACACTTACAAACCTACAGGGATGGATAACCTGTTCCCACGCATTAAGGAGTCGGTTTATGGCGCGCTCAGGTGGCGGTTCAAATGGATCTATTTGGGCCATCGTTCTGTTGGGGATTGCATTTTTAACCAGCTTGGTTTTTGCAATTCTTTTCTATACCAAGATTGAAGTTGCCCAGCAGCAGGCACAAAGTGCGTCTGTGGAACTCGATCGATATGTCCGCCCGTCAGAGCGTTCAGGCAATGACGTGATCCGTGGCATGCTCCAGAACCAAGGCAAATCCGTCGTCGGCGAATTGATGGAAGTCAACAGCCAACTAAAGGGTTTCATCGGTCTGGCTGAAACGCCCATCGAAGGCATTGACGGCCGAATGAAGTCGCTGGAAGTCAAAGCACTGATTCCTGAAATCGAACGTCTGCGTGCTGAAGAACAGTCTGCAAAGGAATTGCAGAATGAACTGAACAAAAAGTATGACACCGCAACACGTCGTGCTTCGGAAGCTGAAACAGCCAAGAATCAAGTTGAAAACGAATATCGTAACTCCGTCAACAAACTCAAGAGTCAACTCGACAAGCTTGAAAAAGATTATGACGCTTTCCAGAAAAAAGCGGATCGCGAACAGAAGTCTATCGCTTCGCAGTTGGCTAAAGTGCGTGATCAAGCCAAGGACGAAAAGGCCAAGTTCAACAGCCTAGAAGGTCAGCTTAAATCTGAAATCGAAGTCTACAAGCAACGCATCGCTCGACTGGAAAGTCAGCACTCCGGTCGTGTGAGCCAGGAAGCCAACATCGACCCGTCCACACTTGTCGACGGCAAGGTCGCTTCCATCCTCGTCGAACAAAATGCGGTCTATATTGACCTGGGACAATCAAGCCATGTCATTCCCGGCATGACTTTCGAAATCTATGATCCGAAAATCGGCGTGGTCAAAGACAGTGAAGGTAACTACCGCGGCAAAGCCACCATCGAAGTGATCAATGTCTTTGAAACCACCAGCGTCGCCCGCGTGGTGCGCATCCCTGACAACGAACAGATTTTCACCGGCGATCTGATTGCCAACCTGATCTATGATCCCGAACTCAAGTTCAAGTTCTTTGTTTATGGCGAGTTTGACCTTGATAAAATTGGCCAGCTTTCGGTGACGGATCGTCGTCGTGTTGAGAACATGATCCTCAAGTGGGGCGGCATGCTCGTCTCCGATGCTTCACAGCAGGGGGATAACCCGAAATTGACTTACGATGTCGACTTCCTGATTCTCGGCCAGGAACCTGATTTCCCCCAGGCGCCTGCTGAAGATGAAGTGGACCCCACTGCCATCGAACGTCATGCCAAAGCCATGAAGCGTTACGAAGCTTACTTCGGACTTGTCAAGCAAGCTAAGGAACTGTCGATCCCGATCCTCAATCAGAATCGCTTCCTGTCGATGGTCGGCTATTACAAACGCTGATCTCGTCGATAAAGACATGTAACCACAGATAAACGCAGATGAACACAGATAAAGACAATCTGTCATTTTAATTGTGTTACCGAATCAAACATCTGTGTTTATCTGTGTTCATCTGTGGCTAAATTGTCTTGGGTACCTGAGGCTCTCTAGTCATCAGTGATGAACTCAGATTTACGGAGTTGAACATCAACCATGGCCAAGCCCAAGACCAAGGCCGCAATGTGGTCGCAATATCTTGCTATCCGGGCGGTTGAGATGACCTTGTGCATGTGGCCTCAGCAGTCAAACATGCGTTTTGGCGCGCAGGTCGGCCGTCTGTTTAATCTGTTGGACTCCAAGAACCGTCGTCGGATTCTTTACAACCTTGGTTTTGCATTGCCTGAACTTAGTGAGCAGCAGCGGATGACGATGTCTGCCCAGGTGACGGAAAACCTCGTCAAACTCTTCATGGAAATCCTGCATAGCCCGCGTGCACTGCATCCTGATTCATGGGGCAGTCTGGCAATGATTCAGGCGCCTTCCATTGCACCGGCGGTTGAACTGCTTAACCAGCGTAAACCCGTGATCATGGTCACCGGTCACTTTGGCAACTGGGAGATCATGGGCACGATGATGGCGTTGATGGGCTATGACATGGATGCCATTGCTCGCCCGTTTGATAATCCGCTGATCTACGATTGGATGGTCGGCATTCGCGAGAAGCGTGGCCTGCGATTGATTACCAAATGGGACGCGACGGATCGCATGATCGAAGTGCTCGACGGCGGCGGGGCCTTGGCATTTATTGCGGATCAGAACGCGGGGGATCGTGGCATTTTTGTCCCATTTTTCGGGAAGCTCGCCAGCTCGTATAAATCCATTGGGTTGTTGGCAATCCAGAAAAATGTGCCGATCGTCTGCGGTTATGCGATGCGACTCAATGATCAGATGCGTTTTGAACTGGGGGCGACCGACATCATTTATCCTGAGGATTGGCAATCGCAGAGTGATCCGCTTTACTACGTGACAGCAAGGTACATGCGTGCGATTGAATCCATGGTTCGCCTGGCTCCTGAGCAATATTTCTGGATGCACCGACGTTGGAAGAGCAGGCCACGACACGAGCGTTTGAATAAACCATTCCCCTCGGGATTGCGTCGGAGCCTCGAATCGTTGCCCTGGATGACTGACGAACAATTGGACAGTCTGATGCAGGGGCTCCCGCAACCATCAGCCTATTGAAATGTACGATAAATAGAGACTGTTTTTGAAGATGGCAACTTTACAGTCACTCTCAGGTCTGAGATAATAAAGTCCCACCCAAAGCGTCCTGCAACAGGCCGACAGACACAACAGATTGACAGTAGATACGAGACAGACATCATGGAAAATATGAGCCCGGACACCGCCGAATTGCGTTTGGAAGACCGTAAGATTTTGATCGTTGATGACGACCGTGAAGTGCAGGAAAGCATCGATCAGGCTTTACAGGCTGAAGGTGCCCTGACCCAGATTTGTGGTGATGGCAACTCTGCGGTGCGCATCTGTGAAACGGACCCGCCGGAGCTGGTTGTGCTCGATATGATGCTGCCCAAGCGTAGTGGTTTCCTGGTGGTCGAAAAGATCAAGCAGATTGAAAATCCCCCGCGCATCATCATGGTCACCGCCAATGAAGGCAAGCGTCATCAGCAATATGCCATTGGTTTGGGTGTCGATGGGTACCTGCTTAAACCGGTGCGTCTTGAGCGTTTGATCACGCTGGCTCAGGAACTGCTTGCCAAGGATGATCCGGCAGAGTGATTCACATGGTCTTGTCGGTCTAAGTTATTTTTTTACGTCTGCTTAGACCAAATCATGGCATACCCTGTAACTTTGCAACACTCACCGGACACCTTATACTTATGTCATCACAGGCACGTGAATTCACTCAAGGAGTTCGATCCTGATGCGACTATGCCAACTGCTGTGCAGACTCAACCTTGTATTGACCATTGGACTGCTTTGGGCGGTTCCTCATGTTGTCCGCGCGGTGGATGTTGAATTAACGCTTAACAATGGCAATGTCATTAGCGGTGAGCTTGTTTCCAGGAACACACAGACGGTCATCGTCAAAGTCGCCGGGATTGAAACACGTTACAGCCTTTCAAATATCAAAAAGTACGAAGAGATTCTGACGCCTGCGCAGGAGTACGAAAAGAAGCGTGGTGAGCTTAAGGACGATGATCTTGAAGGTCGCTACAAGCTTGCCTCATGGCTGTATCAGGAAAAGAAAGCCTATGACTTGGCGGAGAAGGAACTTGTCTCTTTGAACAAGGATTTCCCGACCGACCAGCGTGTGCCGTTGTTGCTTCGTATCGTTCGTAACAAGCGTACACTTCAGAAGGATGATACACGTACGCCTGCCACTGCAACGGTGCGTAAAGTCACACCTGCAGCAACACCAGTTGCTCCCAGAATTACACAGACCACGCCTTCATCCATCCCTCGTACCCCTCAAACCAACAAGCCTGAATACACCCATGGCATTATCCCCGTGCCACAGGAAGCGTTGAGTGACGAACAGATTGACTTGATCAAAGTCTACGAGGTCAATCTCAACCAGCGCCCGCGAGTGGTCATCAAGCGTTCCGATCTTGAAGATTTTATTCAAACCAACATCGGCAAAGAAGGTGTCCCCGAAAACCGTCGCGATAAAGACCGATTCCTGCGCATGGAAGGCTATGAACAGTTGGCTGTTTTCTTCCGAGCAAAAGCCCGTGATTTCTACGGTAAAGCCCGTGTCCTGGGTGATCCTGAGGTCTTCAAGGATTTTAAGATCCTGCATCGCACTTACATCATGAACCGCTGTGCAACCACCGATTGTCATGGTGGAACCCAAGCCCGTGGCATTTACCTGTTTAACCGACGCCCGGGGTTAACACCTGATCAAATCGTTTATACCAACTTCTACATCCTCAACAGCTATGGCGCCACCAAGGGGGGGACTCGGTATGACATGATCGACCGTGCAGATCCCCAACGTTCACTGCTGTTGCAATTCGGCATGAATCCTGAGGACGCCATTTTCCCGCATCCACCTGTACGTGGCATGCAGGCCGCCTTTACGCGTGGCCAGGAAGACCGTCAGTACATTACCATTCGTAACTGGATTCAAAGCCTCTATTCTCCCGCACCGGATTATGGGATTGACTATCGCATCCCCGCAGCACCAGGGACTATCGAACCAGCCCCGACACCTTCAGCCAACTGAACTTGACCTGAAATATAAAGCCACAGCCAGTCAGGAAAAATCACGTGAGAATCATCAGCTTATTTCTTATCACCGTTCTGTTGATCACCGGCGGTTGTGACCAGGAATCCGCCAAAGTTCAAGAGCAGTATGGCAAAGTCCTGCGTGCGTTACAGGATGCTGAAATCGGGTATGTGACTGCAACCCAGGAACAGGTCAAAGCGGCTAGCAATAACCAGTCCGTTGAATCCAACCGTGAATCGATGGAACTTTATCGTCAGAAGCAGTTGAAGATTGCATTTGAACAACTTCAGCCCATCATGGTCGACGGAACCACCATGCAGAAGGTTGATGCGCATCGCCTGGCAGCGGATATCTACACCTCTTCGGCACGTTACCAGATGCGGCAGATGATGGATCAATGGACATCCATTTCATCTGAAAGTGTTGTGATGATGAGCTACCTCGTTGCAGTTGGTCGCAGCCAATCGTTGGCAAAGAACAAGTTTATCGACGATGGAAAACTCATTGCACAGATCAAGAAGACACTTCGTGACACCACCGTTGACCTGGAAAAAATTGAGAAGCAAGCAGACAAGGTCAATGACGAAATCAAAGTACACAAAAAGAACATGGATGATCTTCAGAAGCAAATTGATGCTCTGAATACGCAAGCCCAACAGATTAAGTCCAAGGCCTTCGTTGCCAAAGGTAAGCAAAAGTACAAGCTTCTGGACGATGCTTCTGCAGTGAGCCGTCAGGCTGCCATACTTGATGCCCGTCGTCAGGTTGAAGACGCCCAGCTGGCGAATCTCAATGCGCAACGCAGCATGATTACCGAGCGTATCGACTTCACACTCGAATTCATGGACTCGCTTGAACGCCAGGTCGAAGAAGCGACCGAACGCCAAAAAGCCAATGAGAGTCAGCATGCCAAAGCCGCCAACGATCTTTCCACGCGTGAAGAAAAATTCATCACCGAATTCAACAAGATCACCCAGCGTTTCTCAACGGACATTGTTTCACAGTTTGATTCAATTCTCGCAGAAATGACCAACGCTTTGGACATGCTCAACAAAGCTCGTGCCATGACATCAGGCAGTGAACAGCAACTGGTCGACGTTGAACTGCTCGTCAAACAAGTCACCGCGTTGAACATGCAAGCAAGCATGATCATGGTCCTGCACGATATGGGGGATAAGTATCAGCAGATTCTCAACCGCGCCAGCCGTGGTCAACATCGCTTGATGGCAGATCGTCGTGCAACCTTCCAAAGTGCTTATGAGAACATTCAACGCAAGCAGCTTGAACTGGTCCAGAAAGCCGACACCTTAACGCAATTGGCACGTCAACAGGCAGCCACCGCATTGACGCTCGTTGGTGAACAGGGCGGTATCACCCGCATGGCTCAGGCTGCAAGAAGCAATGACGTGGAAGCACTCACCACCGCAACCGAAAATCTCAACGGCTTGATTGATACCTACACATCACGTATCACTGAGAATAAACTCAACTGATACCAACCTGTTGACATACCCTGAGCAATAAAATCATGACACCGGTGGGTAGAGCAAAGCGAAACCCACCATTGGCACTTGCAATGGCGTAGTATAGATGGGCATCGATATGCTCTACCCACCCTACATCAGATGCTCAAATACCTCGATACTGATATTGCAGGCGGTTTCATTTTTCAATCTGCAGTCCGGCCAAGGCTGTGCTGACATCTTCAGTGAACGTGAAGACTTTATCCAAGCCGGTGGTTAGAAACAAAGCCCAGAGTTGGTCGCTGGGGCCAGCCAATCTGAGTTTGTGATCGCGTGTGATGGCTTCCTTACGGACTTGCAGTAATTGAGACAGATGTGACGATGCCATGTGTTTGACATTGGTCATATCAATCACCACATGAGGCATTTGCTCTGCTTCCTGTAGTGATTGATATAATTGGGTCAACTCATCAGTCAAGCTGATTTGATCAGCCTGGAGTTGAGCAACCCAGATATCATCAGACCAGTGTTGTATCGGTGGCATGTTTTGCCAACACTTTCCGTGAGGTCTCACTTGCGTGTTCGTGAGAATCAGGTCTTACTCTTGTGCGTCCTGTGTGTCATCCGTGTTTTGTGATTCATCCGTCGTGGCATCGGTTTGCTCATCAGCAATTGATGACGCTGATGCTTCAGATTCAGTTGCCTGAACTTCTTCATCACTGGCTTCGTCAGCGATGCGCGCGACACCTGCCAGCTTATCTTCCTTGTTGAGGTTGATCACACGGACACCCTGTGTGCCGCGTCCGGTCTGGCGGATGGTGTTGGTGGAGATGCGGACGATCATGCCGTTGTAGCTGATGAGCATCAGATCACCACTGCCGTCAACGGACAACAGGGCGACCACCTTGCCGTTACGAGCGGTGGTGTTGATGTCACGACGACCTTTACCGCCACGTCCTTGAGTACGGGTGGAACCATCTTCGGATTTGACGAGGTATTCGTCCAACGCGGTGCGCTTGCCGTAGCCGTTTTCAGTGACGGTGAGCAGTTCAGCTTCGTCTTCCTGTAGACAGCGAACCAGACCGACGACTTCATCATCACCGGCAAGGGTAATGCCTTTGACGCCCGATGCGGTGCGGCCCATCATACGCGAGTCATTTTCATCAAACCGGATGGCCATACCGTTGGCAGTACCGAGCAGGATATGATCACTGCCACTGGTCCATGTCACGTCGATGAGCTCATCACCATCACGTAAGCCGATAGCAATGAGACCTGAGCGGTTGACGTTGCGGTATTCACTTAACGCGGTACGTTTGACACGACCGGCCTTGGTGGCAAAGACCAGGAACGCTTCTTCGCGTTCAAAGTCTTCGATC
>JBICHS010000523.1:0-5115 GCA_043101135.1 Phycisphaeraceae bacterium JB051 | reverse complement strand
GTTGTTCGCGTGAAGCATGGCAGCAAAGTCCACGCTGGCAGGATTGGTCCCGCCTGTGAAGTTGATGCTCGGCGTGTAGTCCAGCCATGTGAGTGTCTGGCCGTTGCCAAGATCAATCGACTTGGTGAAGTCGCCCCCAGCTTCGATCACATCGTCAATGGGCGTGTGCGCCTTGTCGGTCATGAATTGATAGCCCGGCTGTTTCCATAGCCGTTGGACAAAGCTGTAACCAACTAGCCATGGCGCGGGGATGAAGATATCAGAGCGCTGCTGCAAGCCATCGGCGTTGGCGTGGAGGGTGACAATGTTCTGCAAGCGATCCGGCTTGCCGAAGACGGTGAAGCGACCGGTGGGGGTGGTGAGTGTTGATGGTGAGACCTGCCAACCTTCGGGGACGGTGAGTGTGATGGTGGGATTGACGTTGGTTTGGCCCTTGGGATTGAGCCAATGGTAGGTGATGCTGTAGCTTGCCTGATCACGGTTTTGCGGGTGAAAGCCGGATTGAATATCCCATGCAAAGGCACTGCCACGCTTGGCAATGTTCTGGTACACCTCGGTGAGTCGGTTGTCTTCAAGCCACTTGGCTGCCTGCGATTCACCGAGCCCCTTGAGCATGCCCATGGCAATACCAATGTGACCAGCTGTCGTGGGATGGACATAGTCCGCGGTCACGTGAAAGTCACTCGCCCGTGTTCGGCCTTCGGTTTGAATCTCCCAAACGGTCTGCGAGGTTGGCAGCAAACGTGCATTATTCTGCTTGGCCAATGCTGCAATGCGATCGTTGAGTTGGCTAATCAACATGTTCTTCGGTGAGTAGGGAACTTCGGTGCAGGGCGTGATACTTGCCAAGGCAAGGACCTTTGGGGACACGCGAAGTTTGAGTGCATCAATGAGCTTCTGGTAACGACCAACCCACTTGTCCATGCTCGGCTCACTGTAGGCAACATACGGCGCCAGCACGTCATTCATCCCAAGCATGATCACCAATACGTCCGCAGGCTTGGCAAGTTCCTCGTGGACATCAATCGTTTTGACATCGAGAATGACGGACTTGTCACGACTTTTCTTTTCGATGCCTGCCCAACTGCCCACCGAGTGCCCGCTGCCACCCAGGGAGATGATCTGCGGATTGCTGTCGGGGTAGACCGCTTTGACTGCAGCTTCAAATTGATGAGCATAGCCACTGCGGACATTGCGGCTTTGCCCGGTAATGCTGTCACCAACAAAGAGCAGCCGAACGTTGCCTTGCTTTAGTGCAGGTTCATCTGCTGCATGGGTCGGATTGAAAACCGTGAGCACAAAAGTCAGTGACAGGATCAGGGCGAAAAGCTTTTTCATGATCGATAGCTCAATTCAAATGGGTGTGACAAAGGCGAGATGAATCGGATTTAATACTTCGGTAAAATTTTAGTTATGGTCGTAGTAAAAGTCCAGCTATGGGATAAAGCCAATCATGCAGCTTTGTTTTAACGATAGAGCTGATGTGCGTGGATATAGTCCTGCACGGATTTTGCCAGCAGGGTTTCGTCGACGTGTTGACCTACTGCCAAGTGGTTACGCAGGTTGGTGGAGCTGATGTCGATGCGATCGACCTGGATCACGCGCTTGAGCCACTTGTCACGATCAAAGCCGTCGGGGACGGTGATGGGCATTTGCCCGTCGCGGTGCATGATGACCGGCTGGGCGAGTTGCTCGATAGTCTGCCAATCACGCCAACGATTAAACGCGGCAAGTTGGTCAGCACCGATGAGAAATCGCAGCGTGACGTTGTCGCCCCATTTGGCTTTGAGTTCACGGACGGTGTCCACGGTGTAGCTTGGCCCCTGGCGTTTGAGTTCCAGCTCCAGAACGTGACAGTCCACTGAACCTTTCAACGCGAGTTTGAGCATGGCAAGGCGGTGATGCGCAGGCGTCTGTGATTGTTTGAGTGGTTGCTGAGCAGCAGGGATAAATGCCAGATGATCAGCATTAATCGCGGCTTTGGCCTGCTGGGGTAAGCGGATGTGCGCTGCGTGCGGTGGGTCGAAACTGCCACCAAAAAGCAGCACGGTGTCGCCGGGTTTGGGAGTCAGTTCATCGCCCATTGACCGATCTTCCCTTCGACAAAATAGGCGAGTGACTGGTTGGCAATCTTGGCGCGTTTGCCCATCATCAGCAGGGTCGGCAATCGCCATGGGCCGCAGAGCAACACCTTGATCGCACCGGCAATGGAGGTCTGGCCATCCTCAGTGATGCAGCCTGCTGACCACTTGGGCAAGGACTGATGCGCCTGGTCACTGATGCTTCGGATCACGGTCAGGGGGACGTTCACTTCCAACGCTGCCGACGCTGCTGCAAAGGACTCCATGTCCACAGCAACTGCATGCGTGTCAGATTCGAGCTGGGATTTTTGCATCGGCGTACTGATGATCCGATCAACACTCACCAGCGTGTAGGCCATTTGCCCATCGACCATGACGGTCTGCCCGGATTCGTTGATGACGGTTGCAGGGCAGATGACTTCGCCAAGTTCCAGTGATGGGCTCAGGCCGCCCGCGTAGCCTGCAAAGACGATGCGACATTGCGGGAAAAGCTGGGCAGCTTCACGGACAGCCTGTGCAGCGCGGTCCGGTCCCATGCCGGTGACCTGGGCGATGACGGGTAACCCTGCCACATCACCTTCCCAGCTCAGTGGGGATTTTTGCACCAGGTGCATCTGCTTGGCTAACGGCTCCATCTCCACGACAGTCGCGGTCAGAAGGATCACAGGCGTTGGTTGATCGGTGTTGGTCATGATTGGGTTGCAATGTAACAGGTCAGATTTTAACTGCCAATTACTCGAAACATTCGACATGCGGAGAAAGGCATTTTTTAACCACAGAGGCCACAGAGAGCACAGAGAGTGCCATGATAAATGTTGTGGTTTTTCAATCCGATTGTTTTTTAGACTCTGTGCTCTCTGTGTCCTCTGTGGTAATAACTGTCTTGAAGAATTTCGCGTCTTTGCGGTTCAAGACTTTACCCATTGACCACGTTCTGCGGTTTGCCATCGAGATAGCCTTTGAGGTTCTGGTAGGCGATGTCGATGAGTCGGCTGCGGGCTTCGCGGGTGTCCCATGCGATGTGGGGGGTGATCACGCAATTGGGCGCTGTGAGCAGGGGATCGTCTTTTGCAGGGGGTTCGCAGTCGAGGACATCCAACCCCGCGCCTGCGATCACGCCATTGGCCAACGCGTCTGCCAATGCCTTTGCATCGACGAGTGGACCACGGCCGGTGTTGAGCACAAACGCGGTGGACTTCATCGTTGCAAGACGATCCGCGTTGACGATGTGCTTGGTGTCATCGGTCAACGGGCAATGCAAACTCAGCACATCGGATTGGCTGAAGACTTCATCAAGGGTCACCTGTTTGATTGGCAGATTGTCCGTGCGCTCCGCGGTAAGCTCCGAGCGGTTGTAGGCGATGACGTTCATGCCCATGGCAATACCGATGCGTGCAAAGGCCAGACCGATCTGCCCAAAGCCGATGAGCCCGAGGGTCTTGCCATACAGCTCGGTGAGTGGGGCGACGGTGAAACAGAAGTCATTACAGTTGACCCATTGTCCCTCGTGGACCGCACGGTCATGCGCCCCGACGCGGCTTGCCAATTCGAGCATCAGGCCGGTCGCCAATTGGGCAACGGAATGCGTGGAGTAAGCGGGGACATTGGTAACGGTAATGCCACGGGCTTTGGCATTGTCGATGTCCACGACGTTGTATCCCGTCGCCAACACGCCGATGTATTTGAGCTTGGGCAGTTGGGCGAGCACGTCGGCAGAGATGACGGTTTTGTTGGTCAGCAGGGCGTCGGCATCGACACTGCGCGAGACGACATCCGGGCGGGGTGTGCGGTCATGCGTGGTAAACGTGCCGAGGCTGGCGAATTTTTCCCAGCTCAGGTCGCCAGGGTTGGCTGTGAATCCGTCAAGACAGACGATGGTGCTCATGGGTTATTCCTTGGGGCAAAGCGTGTTGGCGGGCTGTCGGTTAGAACCCTGTTATGCTTCGTGATCGGCAGACTGTCAAATGCCCGGCAGGGTCGGCAGAAGCAGGTAATGCCCGCATTGTGCGAGTTGGCAACATAACCGGCTGATAATCGCAGTGTTTAAAAAGTGGTGCTGATTGCCCAAAACAGCTATCATGAGCCCTATGGCCATTTATCTGGACGAACAGGAACTGACCCTTGATGCGACATCCATCAAGGAAGTGATCACCGCTGCCAACGAGAAGGCGATTAGCCAACGGCGTATTGTCGTTGAGGTTGCCATTGACGGTCAGGTGGTCCCCGCCAATGAATTGGAAGCTCGCCAGGACGAGGCGGTTCCGGTTGGCGTCGATATTCGATTGGTGTCGGCGCACCCCAGTGATCTGGCCATTGATACGCTCAATCAGTGCACGTTGGCTTTGGATGAAGCACGCAAGTTCACCTCCGAAGCCGCTGAGTTGCTCCAGCAGGACAACGTCAACGGTGCCACCGAGCAGATCGCCAAGTCGGTGAACATCTGGCAGCAAGTCCAGGCGGTCGTCGCCCAGTCGACCAAGCTCACCGGCATTGATCTGAATGACCGCAAACTGGACGGCGAGCCAATCAACGATATCATCCAGCAACATGTCAACCATCTCACCGAGTTGCGTGACCTGCTTCAGGCGCAAGACACGCTGGGGTTGGCTGACGTTTTGACCTACGAATGGCCGGGTGTTCTGGATCGCTGGCAACAGCTGATCTGCGAAATGATCACCTGGATTGAACAGGAAAATAAGACCGATGACTGATACACCCGCCCCCGCCCCCGGAGCTGCTGAACAACCCAAGACCGCCCCGAATCTGGATCACCCGACGCTGCCGCTGCTCAAGAAGCAGTTCCCCAACGTCAAGTTCTTGGCTACTGAATTTCGTGGTCAGACGACGGTGATTCTGCCTAAGGAGAATCTGGTCGAAGTGGCCACGTTCCTGCGTGATGACGAACGTTGTCAGTACAAGTTCCTTTCGGATGTCGCAGGCATTGATTACCTGAAGTATCCAGCCAAGGCCGTCGAAGCAATGGGTCGCTTTGCCGTGCTTTACAACATCGTCAGCCGCCAGAAAGATCTGCGTC
>JBICHS010000522.1:0-5325 GCA_043101135.1 Phycisphaeraceae bacterium JB051 | reverse complement strand
CGATGCCCCAATCCTGTGTGCCCAGGAGTTTGTAGATCAGCTCTGCGCTGGAGTTTTGATCGGTGTCAAAACCGATGCCATGCACTTCGCCTTGCGCGTTGGAGTAGAAGTCAAACTCGATGATGGTGCTTGAGGTCACATCGGTTGGGAGGGTGATGTAACGCCAGACATTGCCGGTGAGTTTTAGCGTACTGCCTGAGTCGATGACGGTTGCGGTGCCGGCATTGATCTGCTTGATGGGGTCGAACGCTGAAATGGTGTAGTCGTTGAAGTTGATGTCGGTGGTGGTGGTCGTGTCACCCCCGGAGTCGCCCCCGGAGTCCCCCCCGGAACTGCCCCCGGTGTCGCCACCCGTATCGCCACCTGTGTCACCAGTTGCGGGTTCGTAGAGACGGACATTGCTGAAGGCTGCTGCCGCGGTGGGGTTGTTCACATCATGGTCATTGCCAAAGACCATGTACTGGATATAGCCGGTGAAGTATTGGCCGACATTGATGGTGTAATGTTTGGTGCCTTGGGCGCTGGTGTAGTTATCGAAGTCCTGGATGCCCCAGTTTTGGGTGCCGAAGACTTTGAAGAACTTGTCGCCGCTGAGTCCCAGGTCGTCGTCAAAGCCGATGCCCTGCACTTCGCCTTCAGCCGTTGATGTGAAGTCGAATTCAAGGATGGTGTCCGCGGTGATGTTGTAGTTGATGAGCACCTGTTTCCAGGTATTGCCCGAGACTGAAAGCTGAGCGCCACTGTTGGTGATGGCATAGCTTTGGGTGATGTCCTGATTGGGATCGTAGCTGTTGACGGTGTAATCGATGAAGTTGATCGAGCCGTCATCCGTGTCGCTGCCGGTGTCGCCCCCGGTATCGCCACCTGAGTCACCGCCGGTATCCGTGGTGTCTTCATAGATGGTGACGTTGGCAAAGAAGTTGTTGCCATCAGCAGCAAGGCCCGGGTCGTCATGATCCATGCCGAAGGTCAGGTAGTTGAACTGACCGGTAAAGAAGTCACCGACGTTGATGGTGTAGTGTTTCCATTCGCCTGCGTCAGCATCGTATTGGTCGACACTGGAGATGCCCCAGTTGTCCTGTGTGCCGTAGAGTTGGAAGAAGGTTTCGGTGCTCAGTGTATCGTCGGTGTCGAAGCCGATGCCGTGGATTTCACCCTGGCTGGTGGACTTGAAGTCGAACTCAATGACAGTGTTGGCTGTGACGTTGTAATTGAACGCAGTTTTTTTCCAATTGTTACCAAATTGGTACAACGTTTGACCCGAATCCTGGGAAACGGTGTCGCCGAGCACGTCCTGCTGTGATCCGTTGTAGGAGGTGATGGTGGTTGCGTCGAAATCCACGACAATGGCATTGGCTGCCAGCGAGGACTCGGGCGTGACTGAGCTGAGCAGTTGGCGGTTCTCCAGCCCGTCGACCCACATGCTTCGCCGCGCTGCCAGGTAGTTGGTTTGCTGCCGGTGTCTGCGCGCTTTGGCGACAGACTTACAGATACGCCGCAATTTGGGCGACACGCGTGTGCGCCAATGATGCCAAAAAAGGTTCCAGTTCAAGCGTCTTCCTCCGATCCCCTCGATCAGAAGCCTTTCGTCCCCTCAGACGGTTAGCTTCGCGTCAGCTGTAGTGCATGCTGAGAACAGGATGCAGTCCTACTGAGTATGTCTGCTCCGATAAGCTCAAACAAGAGCAAACTGCCTCAAACAGAGGAGTTACAGTGTCCAAAGGTGGGTCTGTAACGATTAAACGGGTGCAATAAACCATTCCGCTTCGGCGTTATGCCGAATGTGTCGGCCTGTGTCTGAAATGAATTCGACATTTGGTTTTGAGAGCAAATGTCGAATAGACACATTGTTAAAAACACAGAAAACTGTTTTTTAACAGAAAACTGACCGATACAATAGAGACCCGGCATGCGGCTCGCACGGTTTAAAGCATGTCGATTTGTGAAAGGAAGCTGCCATGTCCACACAGCAGTGGCGTAAGACGCTGATTTTCATGTCACTGTTTCTGGCAGTGGCCTGGTCGGTGATGGGATTTGCCCCCAATCAATCGCTTGCAGATCAATATCAATATGACTATTTCCCAGCTCCAACCCAGCAGGAAATTCAGGAACGATTACGCATGGTTAATCAACGACGTGCGGAACTCAAGATTCAAAAAGACCTTACGGGCTCATGAGCGGGGCGTGATTGTCCGATTTTTATCTGAATTCACACAAAATCAGCTGGAATCAAACATGAACTTGCTTCTGAGTTGACAGAGCACTTGGAAGTATTATCATATGGGCCGCGCGTTGGTTAACGACCGCGACACAATTTAGCCTCCTTAGCTCAATTGGCAGAGCAGCTGACTCTTAATCAGCGGGTTAAAGGTTCGAGTCCTTGAGTAGGCATTACGGAGTACTCCGGCAAACCGTCATCTTTGGCGGTTTTTTTTATAGCTTGAATCAGTCTTCATCGTCGTTAACACGCTTATCAATCGCGTTGAATCGTCACCCGCTGGCCGGTTTGTTCAGCTTCAGCAAGTACGTTCAAGACGCGCAGTGGTTCGACGATGTGTTCGAAGTCATAACCCGGTGCGTCAGGTTTGCCGTTCACCGCGTCCGCAAAGGCTTGCCAATGGTAGCTTCCGTTTTGATGTGTCCAGATGTATTCGTCTGCGATATGGCGTGATGTTTGATCGTTGCCCATGACCAGTTGCAGGGAGGCTTTATTCAGGTCATCACGGGTTGGGCCGACGTTGCGGTAGATCGTGCCGTTTTCAAAGTTCATCGTCAAGCTGTTGCGGTAGTGATCACCATCCAGAACACAGAGGCTGGCATAGATGTTGGCAAGGGCGCCATTCTCAAAAGCCAGACTCAACTGCGCGTTATCCACGGTGGGGCGTCCTGTGCGGATTCGGCTACTCATCACGCTTAGTTGTTTGACGCTGCCCAGCAGTTGGATCAGGTCATTGATCAGATAGATTCCAAGCCGGAACACTGGCGCAGCAGGGCAGATGTTCGGATCGTCATACCAACTGCCATCAGCCTGTTCGTGGTAATTGCCCCACACTTCTGCACGCGCGCCTACGGGACGACCAAGTTGATACTGATCCTGCCAACGTTTGATGGTTGCCAAATCATCGTTGAGCCCGGGCCCCGGTGAGTTCATGTGAATCACACGCCCCAGTTCACGGGCTTGTTCTAAGACTTTCATCGCTGCTTGGGGTGAGGTCTCGAACGGTTTGGTGGTCATGACATCCTTACCTGCCCGAATGATTTTGCTGATCAACTGTGCCCGGCCTTTGGGGCCTGTGAACAAGCCAACGGTCTGGACATCAGGGTCTGATAGGATTTCATCCAGTGATGCATACACTTTGAGTTGGGGCTGGTTTTTGAGCAGTGCTTTGACTTTGTCCTGATTCAAATCACATAAGCCGACAAGTTTGACAGGCAACGTGTCCTGATCAGTGATGAGTTGGTTGAAAATATGCTTGCCAAAATTCAGTCCCACCAAAGCCATGGTGATGGGCGTGTTATGCGATATCATGTTGCTCTCGATTACTGCAATTCTGCAGGGTTATTGGGGGTTGAATTCATGTCGTTGATCATCTTTTTAGCGGCATGGTTTTATCAATTTTAATCAGAATGCCAGCGTTGATGATCATTGCCTCTGTTATACCATGAGCTTGATTGGGACGGGTGATTAATTTTTATCGTCTATCCGGTTCGTCTTCTTGTCGATGTGTCAGCAAGTGCGTTTGTTTCTGTTTGGAGATGTAAGCTGATGATGATGCCCGAGCGTTTGCAGTGGTTTGCCAAAGCCCGGTATGGCTTGTTTATGCACTGGGGTTTGTACAGCGTCCTGGGGCGTGGCGAATGGGTCTTTAACCGTGAACGCTGGGAGATGGCAGATTATGCCAAGCTTGCTGACCAGTTCACTGCTGAGCATTACGATCCTAAATCATGGGCGAAGATGGCTCGCGATGCGGGCATGCGCTATGCCGTTTTGACCAGTAAACATCATGAAGGTTTTTGTCTCTGGGATTCAAAGACCTGTTCGTTTAACGCGACCAACAGTGCAGCCAAACGCGATCTCTTTAGCGAGTATGTTCAGGCATTTCGTGAAGCCGGTTTGAAAGTCGGTGTCTACTACTCATTGGGCGACTGGTACAACCCGGATTGGGCACGCGGTTTTCAAGGCGACGAATCGGCATACCATCGGTTCATGGACTACACCCGTGATCTACTCACCGAACTACTCACCGACTATGGCAAGATCGACATCCTCTGGTACGACCTGCCTCAATGCTACACGGCGCTACAGTGGCAGGCGGTTGATCTGAATCACATGCTCCGAAATCTGCAGCCGGACATCATCATCAACAACCGTGCCTACACCAGTGAAGACTTCGGCACCCCAGAGCAGCACATCGCAGCGGCACCGGTTGGTCGACTCTGGGAAAGCTGTATGACACTCAATGGACATTGGGGCTATTCACCGTATGACACCGAATACAAATCCCCCAAAGACATCGCAGTGAACCTGGCAACGGTTGCATCCGGTGGCGGGAATCTGCTGCTGAATGTCGGGCCAGACCCGCAGGGACGTATTCCCAATCAGGCTAAGCAAATTCTCACGCAGGTCGGGGATTGGCTTAAGCGAAACGGCGAGAGCATCTACGATGCCGCGGATCGTCATGACCTGCGTTTTAACCTCTGGGGGCCGGTGTCTGTGCAGGACAACCATCTCTATCTGCATTTGAAAAACTATTGGGGCAATGAACTGATTCTCGGTGGGTTGATCCCCAATGTCCTTGAAGCCAAGGTGCTTTCGACGGGCCAACCGTTAACCGTCACACGTCGTAAGCATCAAACCCTTCTCGGTGGCCTGCCAGCCCAATCGCCTGACGAGATCATGACAGTGATCAAACTGACACTGGATGCCAAACCCGAGCACGATATCAGTCGCGTGATTGGTGCAGCAGACATCTTCCCACAGCTCATTAACTGACGCATTTGCCATGACACAACTCACCCACCCCACGCAAACACAAACGCTCCAGCAACTGCTCGATGCTGCCCAACCCGGCCAATGCATCACGCTTGCTCAAGGTGTTTATCAATTGGATCAATCTCTGATTCTCAAGCAGGGGGGGACCGCTGCCAAACCACTGGTGATACAGGCAAAACCCGGTGAAAAGGTGATTCTCCGTGGTGATGCGGAATTGCCCGGTGAATGGGAATGGGTTGATGATCATTGCTGGCGGATGGCGATCCCACAATCATTCGACAAAGCCATTGGTGATTTGTTTGCAGGTGATCAATGTCTGAGTGAAGTCGAGC
>JBICHS010000521.1:0-7782 GCA_043101135.1 Phycisphaeraceae bacterium JB051 | reverse complement strand
CGATGGCCTGTGTGAAACCGGCCTGTGTGGACGCGTTGGCAAAACCGACAACGCCACCTGCCGGACCTGATAGCAGTGAGTCTTTACCTGCAAAGTTCTGCCAATGCACCATGGCACCGGCCGAAGTCGTCACCTTCATGTCACCAAGCTGCTTACTGAGATTGGCAAGGTATGCTCGGACGACCGGTGAGAGATAGGCATCAAGCACCGTGGTGTCGAAGCGATCCAGTGCTTTGATCGTGGGCGAGATTTCTGAGGAGACGGAGACTTGCTCAAAACCCATCTGTCGAGCAAGTGTTGCGACGCGCTGTTCGTGGGTGTCGTTGAGATAGCTGTGAAGCAGGCAGATGGCAAGGCTGTCAATGCCACGCGCTTTGATCTCCGTGAGGATGTCGGTGACCTGCTTGTCGTTCAGTGGCGTGAGGACATTGCCGGTCGCGTCGAGACGTTCGTCGAGTTCAACGACATGCGCATGGAGCAGAGGATGTTTCCGGATGTCCATCGCGAAGAGGTCCGGCCGAGCCTGCGTGCCGATGGCAAGAAGGTCTGCAAAGCCTTGCGTGGTGATCAGGGCAACCGACGCACCGTTGCGCTGAAGCAGGGCGTTGGTCCCGCGCGTGGTCCCCAGATGTACGGTGACCGCTGGCAGGGGGGCATCGTCGGGAAGCTGCATCAACGCACGGATAGCCGTCACCGGCGAGTTGTCACTGCTGAGGACCTTCGTGCGATGGTATTGGCCATCTGGGGCCATCCCGATGCAATCGGTAAACGTCCCGCCGACATCAATCCAGAATGTCCAGTTTTCTGCCATGGGGAGCCATTATAGAGTTCCGAGCAGCTGATGTTGGCAGGGATGCTCGGAGGAATGGGGGGGCGGTGTCGCGTGAGTTTTAAGATTTTTCTCTATTGATGTTTGTGATGATTTCTAAAATTCGTTGCCTGCCGATTAGACCACCCATCTCAGCAAAAACTAAAAATACTTCAACGTTGAAGCTTGACTCACTTCAACGTTGAAGGAATAATCAACTGTCAAGCCAATGCGGTTGTCTTGTGGACTTGGGCGTGGGGGAGCTGGGCTGGATTCAAGCTGTTGGTGACAAGATTGGGGCACGGGATTTTCAAGCAGTATCGGGAAGTAACATGACCACACGTTTGGTAGACATTGCGGAAAAAGCAGGCGTCAGTGCCTCTGCCGTCAGTCGTGTGCTGCGCAATCCCGGCAAGAAAATCGACATCAGTCAGGACGCCCGAGATCGCATTGTCCGCATTGCCCGAGAACTTAATTACCGACCCCATGCTGGCGCCCGATCGATGAAGAACAAAAAGTTCGATGCGGTGGGCGTGTTAGCCAACCCGATCGGTGGATGTGATGGGGCGTTGATTCAATTGCTCCCGTATCACCGCGCTTTGATTCAGCAACTCAGTAACCATCAACTCAACGTCATCATCATGAGCACTGGCGGGGACACGCTCCCTGAACAGGACATCCCTTCGCAGATGACCGACCGACGCTTTGACGGGCTCGTGGTCACCGTCGATGTTAACGAAAAACTTGAGCAGGCCATCAACGCGCTGGACATCCCGATCCTCTGGCTCAACAGTCAGAAACGTCGTGGCATGAATACCATTTGTCCTGACGACCGCATGCTCGGCTATCTCAACGCACTGGCGTTACTGGCCATTGGGCATCGCAAAATCGCGGTGTGTAATGCCTCCCAATGCCAGTCCTTTGACCAGCATCGACTTGAAGGTTTTTGTCACGCACACAAGCAGTTCGGCATCACTCCCGATGTGACCGTCAAGCAAAATGTCCAACGCCATGAACATACCCAGCAGTTCAAAACACTCATGGCTCAACAGGACGACCCGTATACGGCCTACGTCGGCATGAACCCGATGATCTCTGAATGCCTTGGCGCCTACATGCTTCGTCAACGCTGTTTCCCAGGCCAGGATATGGCGCTCGTGAGTATGGACCGTGGGGAGTGGGAATATCTCTATCCCTGTATCTCCGGCATGCAGGTCCCCGGCGTGACATTGGGACATGTCGCAGCGGATCGTTTTGACAGCATCATCAAAAAACGCAGAGCCGGTAAGAATCATTTTGACATTGCACCTCAATGGCACGGCGGGGAAACATTAATACCCGGCAATGATAGTCACGAAGCACGCGTTCTCTGTGAAGAACTGATGAATCCTGACGCTGACATTCTCAAAGTACTCAAACACTGGATCGATCCGAACTGGATCATTCAAGATACTGCCCAACACCGTTGAGTCCACCTGCACTGGAGGTTCACCATGCATAAGCATCAAGTGACATATTTATGCTGTAAAACAAGGGGTTTTACACTCATCGAGTTACTCGTTGTGATATCCATCATCAGCCTGCTTATTGCCATTTTGCTTCCCGCATTGGCCTCGGCTCGGGCGACATCGCAACGAATCAAATGTGCAACCGGTGAACGCCAGATCGGCCTTGCCATCTTCATGTATGCCGATGCCTTTAACGACTATGTTCCTTACCTTGGGCGTGTGGGCAGTGTCTGGGAGCATTCCAATATCTGGAGTAGCAATGTCGGTGACCCCTGGTCACGCGTGCTTATGGAATACGACTTTATCAATGAACCGGCGTCCAGAACCGCAGGTACTTTCCCACGACAACAACATCCGTTCTACTGCCCATCGGATAGCTCTGACTACGGTGGCGGGTCCAATGCGGGTAAACGCAGTTACAGCATTAGCGAAGCTTACTCATGGGATGGTACGGTGACCGCACCTAAACGCCGTAGCGATATCTATTCACCAGCCAGTGTCATGCTCACTGCCGAAGACTCCGGCGTGTATCACTTTGTCTTAGGCGGTAGTGCGGTCGGTTACTACCAATTTAGATCGCTGGATCCCACATCTTCTGTTGGCATGAATTATCACCACTTAGGTGATACAGCCAATATTCTCTTTGGTGATGGCCATGTGCAGGCTGCGGATCGTGAGGCAGCTGGCAACTACATCTACAAAAACGCAGACCTCCCATAATCTGCTTTTGATTGACAGGACTAAATCATGTTTGCAATGTTTCGATTGGCGATGATCGCTTCGATCATCACTGCGGTCACTCTGCCCACGCTTCACGCACAGGTTCAGCTTCACCCCCTGGAGCGTGAATACCAATCCGCTGTGGATCAGACGGTAACCGTCCCACTGTCGTTTCTGAATCTCGAATCCCAATCGCAAACGGTCGCCGGCCAGTGGCGATGGATCAGCCATCAGCAGCAGGTCATTGCAACAGGCAAACTCGATGCCCTTACGATTGATGCCAAGCAGACGTTGACCCACCAACTCAAGCTCCCCGTCGGCACATCCACACATTACAAACTCGTCCTCGATTGGACATATGCAGATCAATCTCAGCAGAGCATTCTGGATATCACCACCGACGCGCCCAAAGTACAATCGCCAACGTTATTGCTCAGTGGCAAATGGCAGCAGGCGCAGACCAACGGCTTTTGGCCGTTTGCAAAAGACAAGCGTGATGCAGTCCCTGACATCCCGAATGATTTGGAATTCAAAAATGTCGACCTGCCACGCAATGTCGGGGCGACATCGGATAAGCAAGGGCGGATTCACTGGTATCGCAAGCAACTGACATTACCCAATTGGCTAAAGGGTGAACGTTTCGAACTCAAATTCGATGGCATTGGTAAACGGGCCCACATCTGGGTCAATAGTAAACACGTTGCTTATCTCGAAGGCGCATGGACAACCTACCGGTTTGATATCACTGAGGCGCTGCAAGTCGATGGGGAGAATCAAATCCTCATCGCTGCTGCCGACCACACTGCACAAAAGCAGGCCCCAAAACGTGGGACCAAATACAACTGGCCCGTCGGCCACAAAGGCAATGCGCTGACTGGTGTCTATGATCATTGTTACCTTCTCGCCACGTCAAATACCTACATTGATCGTTGGCAATGGCAACTGGAACACGACAAAAATCAACTGCAAATCAAGGCACTTTTGGTCAACGCTTCTGACAAAGCCTTAGCCAGTAACGCTGTGATGCAGGTTCAACTTGTCGATGGCCAGAACGTCGCGTTTGCCAGTGAGCAGCAAGTAAACATCCCCGCAGGTGGCCAGCAACTCGTCATACTCACCATGGATATCACTGACGCCAAACGCTGGTGGCCTGCCATGACCGATGCCCCCGGAACGCCTTTCCTTTACGGCATCAAGCTCAATCTCAAGCAGGGCGATCAACTGCTTAACCAGATTCACGATCGCATCGGCCTTCGCAGCATACAAGTCAAAGACAATCTGTATGTCATCAATGGCATTCCCATTCACCCAGTCGCACGCGGTATGGGCGGGTGGACCGGCGCGCGATCATGGGCCAATGCTCGCAAAGCCACCGGTTCTGGCTATGGCGATATTTCGCGTATTCACTGCAATCCACTCACCCTCAACGTGGTTCAGGCTGCTGAGGAATCCGGGCATTTGATCCAGATGGAAACCCCATTCACAGCCAGCGGCTATCAGTATCCATTGGATGATCCGGACTTCTGGGAAAACTTCCGCATACAGACCGGCAAGCTCATTGACACCTATCGCAATCTCGCTTCGGTGGTCTCGCTGAGTCTGTCCAATGAAGTCTTTCTCTGTGGTGCGGAACGCTATCCCAAAGCGTTGGATCAGATGGCAGCCATCTGGCGATGGTCCACGGATCGCACGCCGGATTGGCCGGTGGTGGTCAACGGTGATGGTGATCTGCGGGGCAGGATTGCAACGAGTAATCTGCATTACCCAAGGCATCTTTCGCGACATCCACTTTTGCCGATGACCGCGTATTGGTTAAAGCAGAATGTCGAGCAAAAACTCGATTTGTATCCCGGTTCCTTCACATGGAAACAGGATCAGCTTCTGGAGATTGGCGAGGATCAATGGAACGGCTTCTCGGCTTGGCCGCACGGTTGTGCGATCATGGCAGGCGATGATGTGTACGCCAATGACGAAGCCGCGTTGCTCGGACATGATGCAGCAGCGATCCAGTACATGCTCGGCTATCGTGATGCAGGCGTGGCATATCACCAACCGTGGTCCAAGACCAGTCAACGCGCCCGCGCTTATGCCAATCAACCCATTGCTGCGTATCTCGTGGACCAGTATGCAACGACGCAGCCTGACGCGACCATCCGTTGGCAGGTCAATGTGTTTAACGATGCTTTGGTCAAACACGAATTGACTTTGCGTGCCAAGAGCAGTCTGTTTGATGTTACGTTGGATAAGCCCATTATCCTTGATCCGGCACAGAAAAAACAGGTGACACTCAGTGTTGTGATTCCTGCAAAACTTGCGGACACCGACGTGCCATGGACATTGACCTTGACGGATAACACAGGCAAGGTGCGCTTTACAGATCAACACACCTTACGCATCCGCAATCGTGCTCAGATCAAACAACCGGAAACGTCGTTGTATGTCATGCAGGGTGATGGACGGCTGATTTCAAAACTCAAACAACTTAAGCTCAAATATCAAAAAGTCACTGGTTTTACAGCCTTAACCGATATCAATGCCGGACTCCTGCTGGTGGGGGGCAATGCGCCATTGCAGAGTGCGAACAGTCATGATCGTGATGCGCTTACAGCGTTTACCCAACGGGGGGGCAAGGTGATGTTCTTTGCCCAGGATCAATACCCGTCATGGGCCATGGTCCCCGCACGTGTCAGTCAGGACACCGGCCATGATGCAACGCTGGCGCACGTCTCGGTGAAAGACCATCCGGTGTTGGCAGGTTTAGCCAGTGAAGATTTTCAGTATTGGCCCAACGGTCACCTTGTGAGTCATAATGACTTTTACAAACCCCAATCCGATGGCGCACTGTCCCTGTTAACCACCGGTGGACGCATTGGGTTGGCATGGTCACCACTGCTGTACGTGCCATCAGGACATGGCTGGTTTGTCATGAGTCAGTTGGATTTGCTTAACCAGTTTGATGCACATCCAACCCCCTCGCGACTGCTAGCCAACGTATTTACGCTGGCTGATCAATCGCATAACAAACAGTCCGCCAAGCTGTATCTGTTGGGCAAAGCGCCAGCATGGGTGTCTGCTTTGGAGAAGGTGGGCATCGCGTATCAACGTCTTGAATCTCCAGATCAACTTGACACTGTCGATACGAACAACTGGCTGCTCATTCCCGATGGGCAATGGGCAGAACAATGGACCAAGCCGGTCATGACTTATGTCCAGAAGGGTGGCAAACTCTGGCTGATGGATTGGCAATCCGCGGGCTTTAATCAACTCGATCAACAGTACGGTATTCGCCCACTTAAACGTGACCTCAGTGACTATCGTCTGTCAATCAACTCCAAACATCCCTATCTCAACGAGCTCATGGGCTATGACTGTTTCTGGGCTCAGCCTACGCAGGGAGACCCCAAAGCCTATACCAATATCGCTCGCCTTGCCCTGGTGGATTACGATCCGGATTGTCTGCGCATTGAACTGGCAGACATGAAACTCGATACCGCAGGCACCAAAGATTCATTGAGTTCTTGGGGTGTCCCCAAGGGCTACGATCGCGTGTTCAGTTTCAAAAACACCAAGCAGAATCTCCAATGGACTGTTCCTGCGGACAAGGCTGGCACGTACTACGTCGGCATTCAAGGGCGTGTTGCACATCGCATCCCCAAGAAGGTCGAGCAACTATCTGTTGCTTATCTCTCCGAGCCGTTCACATGGAGTCTTGCAAAACACTATGTCCTGAATCGCAATGGTCAGAAAATTGATCTGCAGACGTCAGGCGATCAAGTGCAGGTTCCCGTGGTCGCGGAGGGTTGGGCGATGCCCTATGGCAGTATGGTCAGCTTCAAACCCATCACACTCAACGCAGGCGACGTTCTGTCCATTCACACCACCAAGGCAGGCAGTGAATGGGTCGCAGGGCTTGATCTGTATCGACCGCGCACTGACAGTCGTATTCAAAGTCTCACACAACCCGCAGTGCTCAATGTCCTGCAGGTTGGCCAAGGTCAGGTGCTTCTTGACGGCATCCATTGGCAAGGTGGTTTTGAACATGCCGACCGCTTGGCAATGATGATGCTCAACAATCTGGCTACGGGCATTGGGCTTGAATTCAAAGCCTATCAACCCAAGTTACACACCGGTTCGGTCAGCAGTAAACTCATGGCAGATGATGCCAACCTCACGCAGGATGCTGGCCTGCCCAAGCTGCATACCGATGGGACACGCAACCTGCATACGCCGTTTACATCTGCCGTCGCACTCAAGGAGCCCGGGCAGTGGGGCGTATGGACCATGCCTCAGACATTGGCAGCAGGGCAATACCAGCTGCGCGTCATCGCGCGTGTCAGTAACACGTCACCCAAGGCACCAGACCTGGCAAAACACTATGTATTTAAGCACAACGGTCAAGTCAAGCCACTGGTCTTTGATTCCAATCTCGGCCAACCGTTTGTTGCGATGCAGGCCAAAGGATGGGCGGTGGTCTATGGCACACTCCGTAGTGATGACCTGTTGTCCCTGGCGCCCGGCGATGAAATTGCTGTGGGCTTAAAGCGAAGTGGCACGGCTTTTGTCCCGCAGATTCAACTGGTTCACCGTGATGATCTGGTGCAAACCCAGCCCGTCAAAATTGCTGGCGGATTGCCCATCAAACTCAATCGAACCATCCATGTGAACTGGGCGGACATTGATCAGACACTCACGTTGGATCAGAGCATTGCTTTAAGCCCGGAGCACAAGACACTGGACATGCTCCCC
>JBICHS010000520.1:0-3926 GCA_043101135.1 Phycisphaeraceae bacterium JB051 | reverse complement strand
CAAACAGTACAAACGACTGATGCAATGCCGTTGAATGTCAGCTTGTTTGATGGCTACAGTGGTGAAGCTTTGAATTGGCAGCAGTTGATTGATGCCATCAAATGGTCGCAAATCACCATCCTCGGAGAGAAGCATCACAACCTTCCCGGTGATCAATTTACTCAAGCGTTACTGACAGATGCACTTGGTCAAAAATTCATCAGCGCGGTGAGTCTGGAAATGCTTTACCGCGATGAGTCCCAAACCGTGTCTGAGTTTAATGCAGGACAAATCGACATCAATGCATTTCTTGATCAAACCCAGCGTCAAGGGAAAAAATGGGAGCAATCCTACGCTCCGATGATGCGTTTGGCTAAGAACCACCAGGCCCCCGTCATCGCTTCCAACGCGCCACGGTCCTATGTGAAGATGGCACGCCAGCAAGGTTATGACGCGTTGCGTGAACTCCCAGATGTGCAACAAAAGCTGTTCGAGTTGCCGCTGAAGCTCTATGACAAAAGCAGCAATTACCAGCGGTTCAGCGCTGCCATCGGGGGTCACCCGGGTATGAAACTCACGCCAGCAAGTATCAAAGCCATGTATCGAAGCCAACGCATCTGGGACGCCACGATGGCCGACTCAATGCTCAAGGCTTTGGCGCAACATGGCTCAAGTGTGTTTCATTTCATCGGTCAGTTTCACAGTGATTACGATGGGGGTGTCGTCCTGTCACTGCTTGATCGCCAACCCGATGTCCGACTACTGACCCTCAGTCTACAACCGGGCGAAAGCTCGCAACTCAAACCTCAAGATTTTCAACGTGCCGACATTGTGGTTTATGTCGGCCATGCCCAACCTTCGGAGTAACATTAAATGAAGTTTATCAACCACGCCTTATGCTTGACCATTCTGGCAATACTGCCAACACTCAATGGCTGTGACCAGTCCAAAGAACCGCATGAAACAATCACAACACCGGCGCCTGCTACCAAGCCCAACCTCGGCACCAGTCAACGCCAGATCACACGGGATGCCGATGGCATTCACATTGTCGATGACCTTGGACGCAAGGTAACGTTGGCAACAACGCCCAAGCGTATCGCGGCGGCGGTACCTGCTGCGGTAGAAGTATTGTGCCTACTCGAAAAACCACCTGTGATTCGACTGGATATGCCTGAAGATCGGATATACCCCCAGTCCGCCAAACCAATCCCGGCAATGCATGTGGGCCATGCCGTGGGCCCGAACCTCGAACAGTTAACGCAGGCCAAGCCGGACCTGGTGATTCTTTCACCGACATTTGCAAGCTTTTTGCCAGGCATCAAAAAACTGGGCATCGATGCTTTGGTCTACAGCGTTCGAAGCATTGACGATGTCCCCACGCTCTACAAGCACATTGGTACGTTGGTCGAAGCCGATGCCAAGGCGAATGAACTGGCATCGCAAATGCAGCTGTTCATTGACAGCAATACCATCGCCTCAAAAGACGATGGGCCAAAGGTCTTCGCGTTGTTTGGCATGCGTGATTCGTTTAACGCATTCATGCCCCAGTCGTATCTGGGGAGTATGGTGCGGACGCTTGGCGGGAAGATGGTGACACAGGACGCCGTGCCTGTACGTACCGGTTCAAGTGTTGGCAGCTTCAGCATGGAGAACATCGTTGCGTCTGCCCCGGATGTCATCATTGTGATTTCTCATGGGCAGGACTCAAATATTTCTGAGAAGCTTGCAACCAATCCGTTATGGGGCAGTCTTGACGCGGTGAAACAAGGCCGTGTCTACACGCTCTCTGAATGGTTGTTCCTGATGAATCCCGGGCCACGCATGACCGATGCTTTACCCAAGCTCAAAGCGCTGATGTATCCCGAATCCTGATTGTTCAACAATGACTGCAACACCCCAAAATTTTACTGACCGCAAACAGTCAACCTATATCCAACAAGATATCAAGCAGCGCTTACGCTATACGTTCATACTTGTTGCTGCGCTCCTGTTGCTAATGGGAGGGCTGATCTGTTCGTTACGTCTGGGCTCAGTGTGGCTGTCGATGGATGACCTGATCGCAGTCTGGCAGGAAGCCGACACCACATCTGCAGCATACCAGATCATCTGGAACCTACGCTTGCCACGTTTACTCGTCGGCGCGTTGGTCGGGATGAACCTGGCGATGTCAGGTGTGCTGCTTCAGGCTGTGATGCGCAATCCACTGGCGGGCCCCAACATTGTCGGCATCACGGCAGGTGCGGGCCTGGCAGCAACGATCGTCCTGGTGCTCATCCCCGGCTGGCCGATGTTCCTGCCGGTGCTGGCCATGATCGGGGCGATGAGTAGTGGCTTTACGGTCTATGTCATTTCATGGCGACCAGGCATCGGCACATCGCCGATTCGCATGATCCTGGCAGGCGTTGCCATCACGGCTGTCCTTGGCGCGTTCACGACTTTTCTCATGGTCATCTACGCAGAACGCGTGGGCTCGGTTGTGCTCTGGATGTCCGGGAGTCTCAACGCACGAAGCTGGCATCATTTTCAATTACTCTGGCCCTACAGCGTCATCGGATTATTCGTGTCGCTGTTCATCACACGCACGTTAAACGTCCTGCAACTTGGTGACGACATGGCCAAGAGTCTGGGGATGCGCGTCGAATGGGCACGCGGACTGGCTTTGATTGTTGCTTCACTTTTAGCAGGATCAGCTGTCAGCGTCGCAGGCATGATCGGCTTCGTCGGATTGATGATCCCTCATATCACCCGCATGCTCTGTGGCAACAACCACGCCAAGGTCCTGCCACTGGCTGCCGTCCTGGGCACATCCTTGATCGTCTGGGGTGACCTGCTTTCCAGAACCGCACTCTCCCCCACCGAACTACCCGTCGGCATCATCACCGCTCTAATCGGAGGCCCGTATTTCATCTTCCTACTTTACAAAACCAAGGCACTGTAACTGGCCACAACGCAATGTCTTGCTAGAACGATTCTTTTCATCTCTCTCTATCTATAATTTCCCATAAAAAACTATATAAAAACAGTTTATATATCAATAAAACCACACCCCCCTTTACTTCATAAAAATATATCTATCTTTTTAGCATTTTATAGTATTGACACAAAACTCTCACTTGCTATCTTATTGAGATTGCGTCTCAAATGCATCTAAAATACACCCGAGTCTATCTTCAAAACCTCATGACAGGAGTCATACTCATGTTCTCTCAACTCAGCCTGAATCATCGTTGCGGTGTGATTGAACCGAACGTTTCAGTCAGCCTTAAGACAACCGGCAAGACCAAGCCCCATCAAACTGCTCATCCCCAGACGAAGCAAACCTCTTGTAGTGGCTTTACGCTCATCGAGTTGCTGGTGGTCATCAGCATCATCGCGTTACTCATTTCGATTTTGCTGCCATCATTGGCAAGCGCACGACAAACCGCAACCGAGTTAACATCCGTCAACAAGGCCAGACAATTAGGCGTTGCAACCTCCGTCTATGCTCAGAGCTTCAAAGGATTTTTCATAACCGAACAAGGATTGAGCATGTCACCGACATATGACGTCCTGGGAAACAACATCACAGGTGATTTTGGCTCCTCTTCTCGATGGCCTCTGCCGTTTGCATCATTCATGGGAGATGAGTTTCTTAAAACCATCTACATTGAAGAAGGAAGCAAATTCCTCAAAGGCGGTGGATGGCAAACCTATGTCTACGATTCCTTTGGTAGCTTCGGTGCTTATTACACAAGCTTGTTCCCCAGCTTCGGGTTAAACAGTCAATTCGTCGGCGGGACTGGCCCGTCTTCCAATCAAAACTATCTGCTTAAGCGGCCTGAACAAGAGGCTGCGCTTCCCAGTGGTTTAATCTCATTTACTAAATCGCGAGGTAGCTTCAATACTGAGTGGTTTAATGCAAATGGTGAATCAGTCACTGAACCCAACGGATACTTCTATGTACG
>JBICHS010000519.1:0-4434 GCA_043101135.1 Phycisphaeraceae bacterium JB051 | reverse complement strand
CCGGGCTGAGAGATTCTTGCGATTCAAATATTTCGTCAGGCGATGCACCGTGGCTTTGGTTCGGCAGAACACCACCGTGGTGTCCGGCTCTTCATGACGAAGCAGGTACAGCATCAATGCCTGTTTGTCCCATGACTCCACGGTGAAATATTTCTGATCCACCAGGGCAACGGTAAGCACATCGCCGGTGGTCTGAATTTTTTCAGCATCGGACTTCATGTAACGACGTGCGAGTTTTTCGATTTCATCTTCAAGCGTGGCAGAGACGAAAATGGTTTGATGATCACCACGAACGCGCGAGAGAATCTGGCGGATGTCTTCGCGGAAGCCAATGTCGAGCATGCGGTCGACTTCATCGAGTACGACGTATTTCATGTTCTCGAAACTGATCTGCCCACGGGCCTGCATGTCCATGATGCGGCCGGGCGTGCCGACGATGATGTGGCCGCCTTTTTGGAGGGACTTGGATTGATGACGCATGGATTCACCGCCGATGATGGTGGTGGTGCGAATGGGGGTATGCTTACCCAGCGAGTCCAGTTCCGAGGCGACCTGTGCAGCCAGCTCGCGGGTGGGGACCAGGATCAAAGCCTGTTGGGAAATTTCAGGGTCCGCCATATGCAGGATCGGCAGGCCGAATGCCGCCGTCTTACCGGTACCGGTCTTGGCCTGACCCATGACGTCTTTACCAGACAAGGCCATGGGGATCAAAGCTTCCTGAATATCCGAGGGGGTCTCAAAGCCGGCTTCGATGACGCCTTTGAGCACACTGTTGCGAAGCCCCAGGGCTTTGAAAGCCTGGGCTTGGTCTGCGGTTTCTTCACTCATGAAAAACACTCATCCTGTTTGAAAACATGAACACTACGGTTAATAGCGCAGTGGTCGAAAAGTTTGCATCGCCCATCGGTTTGACACGTTGTCGATTGAAAGGGCGTTTTCAGGATGCTGAGTGCTCAGTGCTGGAAGTTGGGCTGTCTGTCAAAATCGCCATGGGGTCGAATCCTGGAAGACCCGATGTACAAACTTCTCCAGGGCGGGCACAACCTCCAGCACCATTCACTCAGCATCCTCTGATACAGGAAACATCGTCCAATTGACGTGAATTTCTTTCCTGCTCAGTTAACAGCATGGTATTCTAACGGCTAAGTCGTTATTCTGAAAGCGGCAGATCGGGTTTCGTGATTCGGGTATCGGGTTTCGTGAATATGACGGAAACCTGGTGCCCTGGCGATGCTGATCGTCCTGCATCATGCCGACACCCGAATCACGACACCCGCATAGGGACGTGCGTGATCTGCATACCAGGAAGGTTCGTTGCCCCAAAAGGTCAAGGGCAGCCAAGGTTATAAAGTCGTGAGCGATAACAGTTGGATAGAGATAGATTTAGGCAAGGTTGCCGCCAACGCCTCGGTGATCAAACGCAAGCTGGCGCCCAGCGGGGCGTCCATGTGCGCGGTGGTCAAAGCCGACGGCTATGGTGTCGGTGCAGACCCCTTGGTGGGGGTGCTCAGCCAATGTGGGACGGATATGTTTGCCGTCTTCGGTGCCGATCAGGCCCGCGCGTTGAGCTTCCGCGCCTTCACGCAACCCATCCTGCTCATGGCACCGGTTCGATCATTGGTCCATCCTGAACCACTCGACGAACTCATCGCTCAGCAGCGATTGCACTTTACCATCCATGACCTGACGCATCTCAAACAGGTCAACCAGATCGGCATTGATCGCTCCGCTGCCATCCCCGTTCACCTGATGCTCGACACCGGTATGAGCCGCTCCGGGCTCTCGTTTGAGCAGTTTGGTGCAGCCGTCAAACTCACCCATGACATGCCCGGCGTGGAGCTGTCGGGCTTGATGACACATGCCGCCACCGCCGAAGCCGATGAAGCTTTTCTCAACACCCAACGCGAACGCTTCGTCCAGGCGGTCAAGATGGTCGACCCTGACCTGCAGGACGATGTCACACTGCATATGGCTAACTCGGCTGCAACCTGTCGCGGTGCGTCCTATCACTTTGACATGGTCCGCGTTGGTTTGGCTTTACTTGGTTACGACCATGGCTTAGCTGAAGACCTGTTGCCGGTGATGAAGTGGTGCAGCAAACTCATGCACGTCCAAAGCTATCCGGCAGGCCGTGTGGTGGGGTACGGCAGTACCTTCACCCTCCAACGCCAAAGCCTGCTCGGTGTCGTCCCCGTCGGTTTTGCTGATGGCTATCCACTGAGTCTTAGCAGCACTGGCAAAGTCAAAGTCATGACCGACAGTGGCGAGAAAATCGTCCCCGTCATCGGCCGCGTCAACATGGACCAAATCGTCCTGGACCTCACCGACATCAACGGCAGCGGCTTGGCCGTCGGCACCAACGTCCAGGTCATCGACGACTCCCGCGACGGTGAATGCTCATTGGTGAAGTTGGCCGAAGCAGGCAACACCCACGTCTACGAAATGCTATGCCGATTGAGTTGGCATGTGCCAAGACGGTATACGACGACGCCGGTGGCGCAGGCTTCAGTTGGTTCAACAATTCACATTTAAATTGATTCGGGGGAAGTATGTTGCAGTTGCATCACAAGTTGTTGCCGGTATTGCTGGCAGTTGTCTGTTTAGGGCTTTATCTCACACAGATCACACATGCCTCATTGCTGGGGGATGCTGAACCTCAACCCATACCTTCTGAATCTACAGTCGTCTTTGCTCAGAACATGGAGAAAGCACATGCTGGTGATGCTCGCGCGATGTTTATCGCTGGTGTGATGTATGCAACGGGAAATCAGGTTGCCAAAGATATACCTCAAGCTGTGAACTGGTATCGCAAAGCCGTTGATGCTGGTGACACGATGGCGATGTTTAATCTGGCTTTGATGTATCAGTCCGGTGATGGGATGGCCAAAGATCTTGATCACGCAATCGCGTTATATCAACGCGCTGCTGATGCTGGATATGCACCAGCAATGTGTAATCTTGGTTTGGTTTATATCCGTGGTGATGCAGGGGATCGTGATACACAAAAAGGCATTCAATGGCTGACCAAAGCAGCTCAAGCGGATGACTCGCTTGCGATGACAATTCTCGGTGCCATGTATGCACATGGGATGGGGGTAAAAAAGGATTCAGGCAAAGCCGTCAAATGGTACCGCAAGGCAGTTGAATACGAGCAACCGCGTGCGATGTTTGGTTTGGCATATGCCTATAAACATGGTGAAGGTGTCTGGAAAAGCAGTAAAAAAGCACTGTATTGGTATCAGAAGGCCGCGGATGCCGGGTTGCCTGATGCAATGCTCAAGATGGCTGAGGATTGTTATTTCAAGAAAGATTATGACGCTGCTATGTCGTGGTACATGAAAGCTGCGAATCAAGGAAGTGCCGCTGCCATGTACAACATTGCAGTGTTCTATGATAAAGGACGCGGTGTTGCGCAAGATTCCGCATTGGCTTTGCAGTGGTATCACAAAGCAATCGAGGCGGGAAGTCCCGATGCGAAATACAATCTTGCTGTGAAATATTTTCAGGGAGATGGTGTTCGCAAGGATGATTCAAAGGGAATGCAATTACTCAATGAAGCTGCTGGTGAAGGATCGTTGCCTGCAATCAAAGCCGTATCGCAATTGAAACATTGAATTTTCAGTATGAAATCAGGTACCCAAACAACAGTTACTGATGGAGATTGTCCTGAATGTGGCAGTCGTGCAGAGCCGCATCCCAGTACACGTCAGACATACGGTTCGTTTGGTTGGTGAAGTCAATGAAGGTGAAGGCATGAGTTGGTTGGGGTTGGGGCGATGCGCGTGTCCGGCATGTGGACAGCGGATTCATGATTACGATGCGCACGAGCGCGTCGTGACACGTCAGGTTAAGTTGGTCTACATGTGCCCGGGCTGTGGGACGTATCTTAAACAGGTCAAAGACAAATCATTCAAGACGGTTTCCATCATGCTTTGTTTGATGGTTCTGTTTCTGGTGATCGATATCGGGTTCTTGATTTATACCAAAGACGTTTGCATGTTTTCGTTGCTCTCGTGTGTCTTGTTCATGTTTTTTTATTACCTGCGATTCGCGTTGATCAATCGCTTTGTGGTCTGGTTCCCGCAGTGCACCAGGTGTGGCTATGACATGCGGGGATCGGATGGTCTATGCCCAGAATGTGAAGGCGAGGCAGAGACACATCCTGAGAAAATACCTGGGCCAATCAATCCATTGGATCGTGAGATCAGGCAGCGGTTGGGGGATGATGTTTGAGATGGATTGATGGGTTGTGTAACAGCGTTGAATCAAGCTTTCGACTTCGTCGAATCTCGTGTTGACACAACGCGGCTCGCCTGATTGATGTGATTCGATTAACGATCACACAATGACATGTCATTTGAATTGGAAAATAGCTGCGATACTGCGTGTCGCTGTTGCATCGATAGATGCAAAATCAATATTCAAGATTACGAA
>JBICHS010000518.1:0-13406 GCA_043101135.1 Phycisphaeraceae bacterium JB051 | reverse complement strand
ACTTCGTCGAGCTTGGGGCGGTCTTCCCAAGTGCGAATGTGGTTGCGGTTGGTTGCCATAAAATTCATGTACCGCAGTGTTGCAAAGCCCTTCCAGCGTCGGAGGAAATGAGCTGTCCACGGGTTTTGCTGATAGGTCTCCAGATCGGATTCGAGCATTAAATGCATGTCACGAATGTAATCATCTGGATCGACGGATTTGATGCGTAACCAGATCGTGCCGCGTCTTGCATCGACGTCCGCGACGATCCTGCCAGGCTGGGCATCGAGAATGCGTGCTGCGCCCCAGAACTCGATATCACCTTGGCCCTTGTAGGTCAGCACATAACGACCGCTGGGATAGTGCCCGCCGTCGATGGTTCGCATGGGCGTTTCGACATAGCAGCCGTCATCAAGTTTGGTGACATAGCCCTGTTCATCCAGAGCAAGGTCAGGCCCCTTGCCCCAGCTTTGTCCCTGTCGTTGGCTGATCCAGTTGCGGGACATTTTGAACACGTCTTTGAGTGGCAGCTCGGTGTTCCAATCGACAATGCCCGCGAGATTGATGCCGATCTGTGCTTGTGATCGCTGCGTTTGAGCATGGAGCAATGAAGCAGGTGAACACAACAGAACCAATACTGAAAAAACCAGTGCCAACACGGCGTGCTTCATGGACATGTCACGTCCTTTCAAAACATCAGGCGGGAGACGGATCGGTGATCCATCCGGTATTGGGCAGTGATAGCGTCGCTGTATCAGGTAAACGCCATGACGCTGATTTTATTACAAAATGGCTGGAATTTAAATGTTTTTCACTTCAAGCATTTTGAATCTTTGTCATCACATCGTCGCTACACCCATCACATTTACGCGATCATCTGACATGGCATATGATGGGGCATCCGCTATTGATTGAAAGGGATTACCTCATGGCTGATTTCATTCGCATCATTCTCTCCATCCTCCTGCCACCTCTGGGCGTTTTCTTCCGGGTCGGGATTGGACTTCATTTCTGGCTTAACATTCTGCTGACGATCTGCGGTTATGTGCCGGGATTGGTGCATGCGATCTGGATTATTGCCAAGAAATCGAAATAATCATGCCAGCAGCCGTTGCGAATCGCTTCATGCTCAACACATCATCCTGGGAGAGACATCATGGCCTTTAAATCCAATCTCAAGTCAGAACTCATTGCCAGCTACATCAACCAGACCATGATCCTGGAAACGGAATTGCAGGAGCAGTTGCGTGAAGAGACCGCCAAGCTGCCTAACGCGGGCATGCAGGTCAGCCCGGATCAAGGCGCGTTTCTGTCATTGCTCATCAAAATGACCAACGCTCGTCGCGCGATCGAAGTCGGCACGTTCACCGGTTACAGCGCGCTTTGCGTCGCAACCGCCCTGCCGCATGATGGGCAATTGATCTGCTGTGATGTCAGTGACGAATGGACCGCCATCGGCAAGCCCTACTGGAAGCAGGCAGAGGTGGATTCCAAGATTGATTTGCGCATCGCCCCTGCCATTGAAACCCTCGATCAACTCATTGAACAGGGCCAAGCCGGGCAATTCGACTTCGCGTTTATTGATGCCGACAAACCGCCCTATCCCGACTATTACGAACGCTGCTACACGCTGCTGAAACACGGTGGCGTGATCGTGCTGGATAACATTCTCATGCACATCAAGGACGATGCAGAAGATTACGACATGAATCACTTCATGCACGAATTTAACATGAGTGTCCGCGAAGACGATCGCGTCGATGCCATGATCGTCGGCGTCGGTGGCGGCATGCTGCTGGCGTGGAAAAAGTAATACTTCTTTGCTATCAACTCCGGGGATTCCAAACATGTCGGATATGACTGATACCATCGTTGAATTACCTTATCTTCGACGAAGCATCTTGCATCCCATCAAGCCAACGATTTTTCTGGCATTGCTGCTTGGGCTTTTTCACTTCGCAATGATCACCAATGGTTTATTGGGCATCATGGGGTGGGATGGCCTTATTGCATGGCGGGTCAAACATCTGGGCTCAAGCAGTGTTCGGCCGGATGATTGGGTCGTCAATCTCCCCGGCTTCGGATTGCCGATCCTGATGATTGTCGCGACGGTCTGGATCGCTTTGTTTCAACGCAAAACACCGGTCCACCGCAAGATTCACACGCTCTTTGATGCCATCCCATTGGGCATGTTGCTGCTGACTTTGATCCTGCTTGTCTTCACGTACACGAAAACCAATTACTGGTGGATCATCACCCAATCCAAGCGTGGCAGTATCCGAAGCTACGGGCAAAGCGTTCCCAGCACGAGTGTGCTCGGCCCGATCCTGATGTTGATGCTGTCCATCCTGATCTGCTATGCAGGTTTGATGTGGAGTAAAGCCAGACGGTGGAATTGGATTCAACGATTTTACTTTCATGCAACAGGTGTTGTGGCATTGCTGCTGGGGTATCTCCCGTGCCTGATCGTGTTGGGTGTCTTGAGTAAATGGAACCTACTCCAACCGGCAAACAACCGTGGCAATGTGATACTCAACATCCATTATCTGCTGGTTGCAACATGGTCATGGCATGCGTTATTGCTCCTTGCTTTTATCTGGCTTCCTCCCAGAGAATCATCCATTGAGCACATCAAACGTGTTGCAACCGAGCAAGGCGTCAACCTGTTAAGTGACACACCGCTGTGGCAGTGCCAGGCCTGTCAGTACGATCTGACCGGCAGTCTGCTTGCTGACAATGACCGCTGCCCTGAATGTGGGCAACGGATTACCGTGTCACTGGACATCGCCAAAATCGCTGCTCAAAAGCATGCGGATCGGGTATCCTGATTGCCATGCAGTGGACCTATTCCCCGACCATCACGCATGACTTTTTCTGCTTAAGCTGTGGGTACAATCTGCGGACACTGGACAAAGACAGCAGTTGCCCGGAGTGTGGTCATCGGATCGTACTGAGTTACCTGGAGTTGAGCAATACGATTCGGCCGGGCTATCCGGTGTATCAGTATCACCTGCCTCAACAGGCCCTGCTTCAGATTGCTGCACACAGCCGGTTTGTGATTGATGAAGTCCAACTGGTTTGGCAAAGCTGGGTGATGGCTCGCGAGATGCGTCAACCGCCTGAACAATCCGCCTCCATCGCTGCGATGAGCGTGCTGGGCCTGGATGCGATCATCGGCGCGATGGTCGATCTTTGTTTCCTGCAGCATGGGCAGGACTATCTGACGTTTCTAAACAAAACGCGCCTCGTCGAAGACAAACCATTTCGAGCTCTCTTGCGACTGATGATCTCCGCGGGGATCATGCCCGCCAATGGCCAGCTTGCGAGGGATGTGGATTTTGAACGTTGAGTTAACCACGTCAAGCCAAGCGTTTTAGCAATGACACGCCCTGTCACCCCCAATCAATGCAGCCGATTTTCACCTGATTAAGCGATCTTGCTCAGGCTACCCATCCCCTAATGTATCTCCTGTCGCACGGGAATTGAAAGTGCAAGGGGGACGTTTTGGGAAAGCTCATCATGCCGGGGAAAGTCTGTCAGGCGCATCAACCGCTTGAGAACAGTCGTCGACAAGCCATCAAGCATTTACTGGTCACCATCATCCGCCCGATCTGGGTTGGGCTGACGATCCTTTTGTGGCTTCTGTGGTTTTTGAGCACCTTGCCCCATCCTGTTGATTCGCGATGGATGCAACTCACAGCCGATCTACCCAACGCGATGATGCTCAACGTGCTGGGGTTCAACGGCCAGATCCCCCAGCAGTATCACATTCATGGTCAGAACATCCCCTGGCTTGGTGGTTGGCAATACGCTGCCTATGCCATCCTCGTCGGGCTGATCATCCCGCTCTGGGCCTCATACAGTGTCCTGCTGCCCAAGCGTGGCAAAGTCGCATTGGGCTTAACCAAACTTTTCAACGCCCTGCCGATCAGTCTGGGGATCATGGCCATATTCTGTGCAGGCTTGAACCTGATTTCATGGGATCTCTGGCATGCGTTTGTGGCCAACGGTGATCCGCTGGTGTATCACGGCATGGTCGTTCACACTTCGTCCCCGGTGATCCCCTGCCTGTGTCTTGCCTGCTGTGTGCTTCTACTTACTGCCTTGCAGTACCACGCAACCATCACAAGATGGATGCAAAACCAATGGACGCTACCGGGCATAATCATCGGGCTCGCTGTCGTCGCCATCCCGCTGATCCTCATCGGCCAAGCCGTTACCGGCAAGCAACCTGCCATTCTCAATCGAGACGGGGGGTATGACTCCGCGTGGTACTTGATCATGTCCATGGGCATCTGGCTAAGCGTGCACCTTTCCACCCGCCTTTTGACGATCAACCGCACTACCCCCAACAACGGTCATGTCCATTGGGCAGGCCGCCTGGCTGTCGGATGTATCTGCCTGCTGCTTAGCGGTTGGCTCGTTCATCTGGGCATGGCGTTCACAGACATGGGAAGCACGCGCTTCGCGGCAACCATCTTCCATCGTGCGGTCGGCATGGGAACATGGATTCAACTGGCAGCCGGTGTCTGTCTGGTGATCATTGCCATCACATGGTACCGCCAGCTTGAATCACATTTCATCGAGCAAACCCACTAAGCTGGATCATCAGTCCCATCGCGGATACATCTTCTCGTCTTTCAGACACAATAGCCCCCTGCCTTTGCGTTGGACTGCGTATTACAATGAAGGTTCGCAAGGTTGAATGTCAACCTGTTCGTTGCTGATCTGAACATGGCTGAGAGTGTTGCATGTCCGACATCGCCCCCACCGTCACCCGTCCCGTCCCTACGGCCCGTCAACTTGAATTTCAGGATTGGGAACTGGGCCTGTTTCTGCACTTTGGTATCCGGACGTTTTATGAAGGTCACCGGGATTGGGATGGCAAGCCCATGCCGCCCTCGGGCTTTAATCCGACGGAGCTTGACTGTCGCCAGTGGATGCAGGTGTGCAAAGACGCGGGCGTGAGATACTCGGTCCTCACGGCCAAGCATCATGACGGTTTTGCCAATTGGCCCAGTGAATACACGCCTTACTCGGTAAAGAACACGCCGTGGAAGGATGGCAAAGGTGACGTCGTGCGTGAGTACGTCGATGCCTGCGCCGAGTTCGGCATCAAGCCCGGGATTTACTACTCCCCCGCCCAGGCTGACGGGCTTTCGGGCTTACCCGCAGATGTCTCCATGAAAGACGCGGGCGGCTACGATGACTATTTCATCAACCAGGTCAGCGAACTACTCGACGGCCGCTATGGCAAGATCGACTGCCTCTGGTTCGACGGCTGCGGCTCGGAAGGTCACGAATACGACTGGGCTCGCATCACCGGTGAAATCCGAAAAATGCAGCCGGACATCCTCATCTTCAACATGGGTGATCCGGACTACCGCTGGTGTGGCAACGAACAAGGTTACACCGGTCTGGATAACACCAACGTCGTCTCTGCTGTGGACTTCTCCATTCAAACCGACGAGAAGGACGACCTGGGTGATGCGGCCATGCGCTGGCTCCCCGTCGAATGCGACATGCGTATGCGTAAGCACAACTGGTTCTACAGCGAGAATGATGTGCACACCGTCAAGACCGTCAAACAATGCGTCGACATCTACGACATGTCCGTGGGCCGTGGTGCAAACATGCTCATCAACATCGGGCCGGATCGCCGTGGTTTACTCCCCCAACTCGATAGCCAATCGCTCATCGGCATGGGACAGTACATCACGCAACGTCAAGCCACCCCCTTTGCAACGCTTGAAGACTTTACGGTCAGTGACGATGGGTCGACCTGGACCTACGACAATGACAACGCTGCCAAAAGCCAGTGTAACTTCATCGTCATCCAGGAAGACTTGACCGACGGCGAAGCAGCCAAACGCTACACCATCGACATCAACGGCTTTGGTAAAGGTCGCTTCATCTCGATGCATCAAGGCCAAACCATCGGCCATAAACAGATCATCCGCCTGCCCGAATTCCACTGCAGCAAACTCCGCCTGCGCATCCTCGATGCTGACGGCCCGGTCAAACTCCGCAGCATGGAACTGCATTGCATTTGAGCATTTTGCAGACATCTCAAACATCATTGCGTTCAAGGCAATTTAGCCACAGATGAACACAGATACACACAGATGTCCAAGACACTGAATCATTGCCTTGTGTGCTTGTTTCTGGTTGCAAAGCTTGCTTCATTTTGATGCAAATCTCACACTCGCTTCGCTCAAGACGCAAAGTCTCCAAGTGATGACACACTATTTATCTTTGCGCCTCTGCGGGCTTTGCGTGAGCAATGTCTTGATTGTCTTTATCTGTGTTCATCTGTGTGAATCTGTGGCTAAAAATGTCTTGGACACGGATACCCAACAACATGCCCTGAAAACATGGACCGCTTCAAATCGCCCGCACACTTTTGCGTTCGACCCATCTGCAAGGTTTGACCCGACGCTTGAGTGGTTTGCCATTGAGAATCGCGGTGACATGCTCTGCGATATCCTCTGCTGGATAGTGCATCGTGGTCACCTGATCGCAAAGCGTGATAAACGTCGGGCTGTCATCCACACCCAATACCGACACATCATCAGGAACATGCAGTGACGCTGAATGAAGCTGTCGAATCACTTCCAACGCTAACCAATCATTGTGGCAGAACACCGCGGTGATATGGCTGGCTTGGATGTGCTTAAGCAGCGTTTGAGTGTCCGGCTTGCACACGCGCATCGGTGTTAATCCTGCCTTGAGCATGGCCTGCTCATAACCTTGGGCACGCTGAAGCACCGCAGGCGATTGGCTGTCATAATCGACCATCAGGATTTGGCGATGCCCGTGTTTGATCAGTCCCTTGACCGCATCTTTGCCAGTCGTCACTTCATCCGGATGCACGCCATGCACATCAGAAATATCAGGAGAATGTATCAGGCTGATGATCGGCAGACTCTTGAGGATCGGCTTGATCGTATTCCAATCCACATTCACCGGCGGGACCATGATCACGCCTGCTGACTTGCGGGCAGCAAAGTCCGTGAGAATGCTCAGACAGGATTGAGGTGAGTCGTAACTGCAGACCTGTAAACGCAACCCCATCGCATCAAGCTGACGGGAAATGGTTTCAAACAGGTCCATGAAAAAGATGCTGTTCAGACTTGGAACCAACCCACCGACGATGATGCTCTTTCCCTGCATCATCTCCGTTGCAACGGGATTGGCCTGATAGCCATGTTCTTGTGCAACTTTGAGAATCCGATCGCGCGTCTTGGCGGAGATACCCGGCCGATCATGCAACGCACGATCGACTGTGCCTTGGGACACCCCACAGAGCTTGGCTAGTTCAAGTGATGAGATCATGAATCAGGGACTGATGACTATTTCAAATCCCGGCCAAAATGACCGGGCTATATAGCCGAGTCATCTTGACTCGGTGACGATCCGAATCATATCACTCGCAGGGTTGGTAGTCGATGTGCTTGACATCAATTTTGCCATGCTTGACATCCACATGCACCTGGCCATTCTTGACGCAGACCAAACCAAAACCTGTTGCAGTACTAAGAAAACTCTGAAAATCGCCGGCGATTTGGGGCTTGACGGTGAGGGTTTGATTCACTGCGTCATATTGAATGCCGGTGAGTCCCTGGATCAAACCGTAACTTGCCATAGCCCGTGCGTACCAGTGACCACATTCAATCTCGTTAAACGGATTGCGTTTCGTGCCATCGTATCGACCACGTGCAGCACGGACGATGGCCAGCCCTTCTTCGACTTTGCCGGACATCATCAGATGCGAGGCGACGTGATATTCAATGCCGGTCCAGACTTCCTCGCTGTACACGAATGGCAAACTCAGACGCCCGCCCTTGGGCCAAGTACACAGCAGCAGTCCGGCTTCATCGCCACAGCCGTAACCGCAGCGTTGTGGGTTGACGTGATCAGCCAACGAGGATCGGAAGTTGTACTTGAAGATACTTACCAGGTGTGATGTGGTTTGAGCTTCATCGACGACCGGCTCAAGGCCGCAAACCCGCCCCATCCAGTCACCGAGAATCCCATCGGACAAGCACCCTTTGCCATACTGATACTTTGGCCCCTCCTCTTCGAGAATTGCAAACGCTTCGGGCGAATAGCAACGATCCTGACTTTGGTTTTCGTACTCAGGCTTGGCTTTGAGGTCTTTCCAGCGAATCTGTTGATGATAATACTCGCCATCAAAAAGCTGCGATTCCATGGCTTCTTTGCCACGGGCGTAGAGTTGTTCGTAGCGTTCGTGATCATCTCCCAAAGCCATCGCCATCCGCGATGCAGCTTTGAGTGCTGCCAGGTAAAACGAAGTACACATGCCATCAGGTCCCCAGAACTCGATGTCATAGGTGTTGTGATGAGGCTCGATGAGCATGCCCAATTCATCGGGGTCCCAAGCCTTGATACAGAATTCCAACGACTGCTTGGCAGCAGGCCAGAGTTTCTTGAGCCAACCCGTGTCACCACTGATACGCCATTCACGATAGAGCTTGACTATGCCCCCTAGCTGACCATCGGATGCTGCATGAAAATCAAACGTCCCCGGCGAGATCGGCAAGTTGGTGCGGAAGACCTGTTTACCTTCAGCACTCTGGGAGGGGCCAAACTCGGTCTCACGGAAAGTCCGTTCAAGATCTGGAAACAGGTGACAAATCGCCTGTGCGTAATTCCACACATGCGTGCAACTGCCATGACAACATCCCGCGTCATCGTGACAGCCTTCCCATGCCCAGAGTCGGCCATCGTGTTGGCGAAGGACCGTCGGTGATTTGAGAATGCTCAGGTTCGCGGAGACCGCTTCAAGGACTTCGTCAGGTAATGTGCTTGCAAAGAAAGTGTCTGAAAACAAGGCACTTTGCTGCTCAAGCGTGTCATGTTTGGTCTTCCAGTAATGCCGTAGATTCGCCCCGCTGCCAAAGCGTGAAGCATACCACGGCCGATAGGTGTCCGGCTCCCTGGGCGTACAACATTGCCCATCGTCACAGCCACAGGACGACTCACCGGTCTGGCCTGCTTTGACATTGCTGACGGGGACAAACCAACTCAGCAGGATGCGCACGGTTTTCGTTTCACCCGGCTCAAGTTGCAATGGGACAAACAAGCTGCCGCCCAGACTGGGTTCGCCATCGGTGTATGAAGCTTTGGCAAAGGTATCGCCGCTGGTGATTTTTTTCATCAGCATGGTCAACGTGTCAAACCACCCGCCGCGGAACCAGGCTGTGTCCACCGTTGTCAACGGCGCATCACACCACACGCCAAACTCACCAGCACCGGCGGGATTGTCCACCGGCGCGCCCTGTGAAATCACAAAGCCCGACTGCTCCTGCAGCACATTGGGCAAGAGATAGTTTTTCTGATCTTTGGCTTGGCAGGCAATCACATCACGGTGAGCATGAAACGAATACACCGCGTCAATCGCAGCATTGGAGGTATTGGTAAACGTGTATTGCATGGAGGCCACCGGCAGAGAAGCGGACTCCGAATCGCCGGGGACAAAGGGACTGAACGCTTTGAGCTGACAGGTCAACGGCATTTGCGGGTGGGACATGTCAACGGTGGCAAAAGGGAAACGAGCTGTAAACTTCGTCGCCTGAAAATGAGGCATGCCATAGGTCTTGTTGTAAAAACCATTGCCAGAACTTTGATGGAAATTGTTCGTCCCTGCCCAGCGTGTTCCCAGCTTCCAATCCGGCGCCGGACCTTCCAGCAGGCGCATGCCGTTGTCCATGTCTTTGATATGAATGGCAGAGAAAATCAGTGGCTCAAAAAAGATTCGCGGGTGATGTCGCAGCGAGACCTGTGAGAGTTTGCCTGAACCTTCCAGGCAGATCATCCCCGCGCCAATCCCGCCCAGGGGAAAGCCGCTGCGGGTGAGATGCTCATCGGTATACGCTTGATTAAACTGGTGTGCCATGGGCCATTTTCCTTTTCGTGTAATTACACGATAGGCACACAAAAGAATCTCGTCAAGAGATTGCCCTTACTCATTTGTGATTTTCGCACCAGCATTCAACGCACATCACAACGCGTCAGCATTTCGTTTGATACTGTTATGAAAGCTGTGTAAAGATGGGACGCGATCAGATTGCCTCAACCGGTTGCTCGTCTGGCATGTCCGTAAAACCAATCTCTTCGAGCAATTGGGGAAGTTTATCTCCCATGCGCAATTTGCCTGAACAGCTGTCACGGAGCTTGAAATACAACGGGCGACAGTAAGTGGCCTGGACCACTTTCCCCTGCGCCAGGCCCAGTGCATTTTCGAGCATCGCCTGGGCAGGATGAACATAATCACCATACAGACAGGACAGCGGCGGGTCGGCATGTTCAGCGGCATCGGTGTTGTTGTAACCGAGGATGCCAAAATCCTGCGGCGCTTGAAGTCCGAGCTTGTGCATGGCAGTGAGGAAGCGCATGGCATGTTGATCGTCATAACTGATCACCGCCAGATCTCCCTTGAACTGCTTGAGCTTGTTGGCGATCTTGTCCATGGCCTTGGTATCGGGGCCGATGAGTTGGCAGAGATTATCCAGACCGGCCTGGCCGATGAAGTTGGTATAGCCGATGATTTTGCGATGGAGAATGTCGTTGTCCACGGAGAGCGGGCCGATGAAGGCAATGTTGTTGTATCCGAGTTTTCGGAAGTACTTGCCTGAAAGATCGGTGTAGTGGGTGGCACTCTTGCCGAACGTTGCAGCACGGGCGAAACACTGATTTTCCAAGCCGGGGAAAACCGCGGGGATACTCACGGGGATGGGCGAGTTGCCAACGAATTGGAGCATCTGCTGGGTCTGCTCCCATGGAAACCACGGGACGATGACCGCGCAACACCCTTCATTTTCCAGGCTCTGGACAGCATGCATCGCTGAGTCCTGGTAATCCTGAATCATCTTGGTATGCAGCGTGATTTTCCGGTCGGTCGCGGTCTGACTGATGCAGCCTGTGATGCGCAACGCGTAAGGATCCGAAAAGGTATGCAAGAGGACACCGACGTGGTTGGCGTTCTTTGCTATAGCATTGGGATCGGTGACAAACGTGCCCGAACCGGTGCGTTTTTCGATGCGTCCTTCTTCGACCAGCAAGGCAAGTGCTTTACGGACAGTTAAAAAATTGCAGTCATAGTGCTTTGCCAAATCACGCTCAGAAGGAATTTTATCCCCCGGCTGGAGCTGATCCACAACCGACTCGATACTGACTTTAACTTGTTGATATTTCAGATTGTTGCGATCAAATAACTTGGACATGGACTGGTTCCCAAGAGTCAAACCCAGCAATTGCTATGCTAGTGATATGCAAAATTATTCCATACCACTATTGATTGATGACAAATTCCGGATAGGATTATGAAGCTTCAGGACAGCAACTGTCAATGAAAAATTCCACCCCCGATGTCACCACACGCTTATAGCAATTGTAACCAACTTCAGGCCACACGCACAGGAGTCCGAAACATGATCAAACGATGGGCCATCACAGCAATGTTGTTCTGTGTCGCTGCCATGACTGCAACAACGCAGGCTGCTGAAAAAAATCTCATCTTCAACGGCAACTTCGAAGCCAGCACCCGCAAGAGCGGCCAACCCGATGGCTGGGGACTCAAGACCGACAAGGGACAGCAATGGGCTTCAGAAAACGGCAACCATTTTCTACGGCTGACAACCGCCGAGCCGGGCAAGATGAATCTGGTCTATCGCGAAATCTACTTCGAGCCCCAAGACGCAGGCAAGGCGTTGGAGATGCAGGTCAAAATGCGCTGCGATGGCGTCGTCCCCGGCGCACGCCCGTGGTTTGATGCCCGCATCATGATGAACTTCAAAGACTCAAACGGCAAAACGCTCAAAGGGGCCAAGTCCCCCAATATCAAAGGCACCAAAAAGGATTGGATTCACAAAACCTTCCAGATGAAAATCCCAGAGGGTGCCAACAAACTCGAAATCATGCCCTGCCTGTTCAACACGCAAGCCGGCACGTTCGACATCGATGACATGCACCTCAAGTACATCGACAAGATGATCGAAAAGCCCAAGACACGCGCCCAACTGGCAAGCTTCCCGGTGAATGGCGGTAAACCTCACCCACCGATGCTCAAAGTCAAAGGCAACAAACTCGTTGACGATAACGGCAAGGAATACTGGCTTCAGGGCGTGAGTATCCCCAGCCTCGAATGGTCACGCACCGGTGACTACATTCACAACTCCGTGGTCATTGCCATCGAAGAATGGAACGCCAACATTGTCCGCCTGCCGGTCAAGTCCCCCTTCTGGTTTGGGACCAGTGGCTGGGAAGATGACGGCGGCAAACTCTATCGCGAAATCGTCGACAAGCTCGTCGAATCCTGCGCCTCACGTGGTGCGTATCTCGTGCTTGATCTGCATGAATACAAGGCCATCCAACCCAAGCATATTGAATTCTGGGTCGATGCTGCCAAGCGCTACAAGAACCACCCCGCTGTGATGTTCGGCCTGCTTAACGAGCCACATAGCATCAGCTGGGATGTCTGGAAGTACGGCGGTGAAGTCAAAGAAAAAGTCAAAGCCAAAGCCGGCGTCGCCTCGGAAAACAACATCACCTACAAGACCTTCCAATCCCCAGGCATGCAGGCTTGCGTGGATGCCATCCGCCAGACGGGCGCGAAAAACATCTGCGTCATCGGTGCATTGGATTGGGCTTACGATCTATCAGGCATCCTCAAAGGCTATGACATCAAAGACCCCGACGGGCTTGGCATCATGTATGACACACACGTCTACCCATGGAAGTCCGACTGGCAAGGCAAGTTCCTGGACGTTGCTGAAAAACACCCGCTTTTACTGGGTGAAAATGGTTGCGACGAAAAGAAAATGCCCTGGCAGACCAATCCCGAAAGCCCCTACACATGGGCGCCGGACATGATCGGCTGCATCCAGAAATACAAACTCAACTGGACCGCATGGAGCTTCCACACCAGTGCAACGCCGCGCGTACTCTCAGACTGGAACTACACCCCCACACCGTTCTGGGGCAAATTCGTCAAGGAAGCACTGGCAGGCAAACAATTCGAGATGAAGAAGATGCGCTAAGCATCGCGTCACTGAATATTGAGTACCGGTTGTGAATCCGGTGCAAGCCAATGATGCATAAAAGAATCTGCACCGCATTGACATGCTGTGCTCAATGAATCACCAGCAAATGCGAGCAGACAACAAGGATCAAGCAGAATGAGATATTGGTTTTGCATCATCACTTGCTTCATCATCACGATGTCATGCCTGCCAACACATGCAGCAGAGAATCTTTTTCTCAACGGCGATCTGCAAGCCGGATCAACGCAATCGCCTGACAAATGGGGACTCAAACCCGAGCAAGGTGTGACATGTGAAGCCGAAGGCAATAATCGTTTCCTTCGCCTCACCGCCAACCAACCGGGCAAGACCGTGCTGACGTAT
>JBICHS010000517.1:0-11333 GCA_043101135.1 Phycisphaeraceae bacterium JB051 | reverse complement strand
GACACAAATGCGCAGAACCTTTCGGCTGATTCGCTTGCCGATGAGCAAACCAAACCATAAACCTACCAGCGATATAGGCAATATCGTCGGCCAACGCTTGATTGCTTCAAAAGAGTGATCCGGGAACTTCCAATAAAAATTCCCGATGAGAAATGGTGCCCAAACCAGGAAGCAGAACATCATCGATCCGCGGATACGCTGGCTTGACCAGGTATGCCCCATCATCCAGATGGCCAGTGGCGGGCCATGCATGCCACACATCCCGCCCATGAGCCCCGAGGCGGTGAACGCGGTGAGTCCCCAGTGGGTTGGCACCTTGTCACGTGGTTTGACCTTTAGCAGCCACTGGATCGCCAGGACCACGAGAATCATCACGCCGAAAAACGCCTTGATCTGGTCCTGGCTCAGTCCCTTGATCTGTTCGAGCAGCCAAACACCGAAGGGTTGAACCAGTAACACGAGAATGACATAGGGCAGCATATGCCAATGATCGACGTGTTTACGGGTGGAGAGGTAAGTCATCAGGTTGATCGGCGTGACCAGCAGTAACCCGAGCATCACCGCCACCGCCGGGTCGACCCCGAAGTACACCAGCGTCGGGATGACCATCACGCCAAACCCAAAACCCGCTGCCGACTGAATCGTCGCGCCCACGAGGACCACACTGCCTATCATCAACCATTCATGCAACATGGGCCAAAGCCTACGCCTTTTGGCGAGTCGGCACAAATAGCCCGACCATTGCAATGCAAGGTGTCGCGCACCACAAGTGATACCATCCCATTTAAGAATGTGTGCATGAATGAGTACAGCATGTCAATGCGGTGCAGGTTCCAAAGATCATCATTCACAGCTTGCACCGGATTCACATCCGGTGCTCCAAGCAATACATCGCACGCGTATTCAATGGGATGGGTATGATGCGGCTCAAGGCTGTGCACGCTATAATCTGAACATGGTTCTGCGACGCTACCACTATGACAAGGCGTTTGAATACCATCTCCGGGATTTGCAGATTCCGCACGTCTCCGTCGATGAAGCCAAACGTGCGCTGCAACTTTCTCGCGTGCACGACAAACTTAAAAACTTCGACTTCGTGGTCTACCCCTCCTCGGGCAAGGGCCTGCTCGTTGATGTCAAAGGGCGTAAGCACACCGGCAAAGCCAAGCACTATCAAAACTGGGTCACTGCTGCGGACATCGACTACATGGAGCAGTGGGAGGAACTGTTTGGCAATGACTACCAGGCCTGCTTTGCGTTTATCTTCTGGTGTGACAAGCAACCGGGGGATGCGCTGTTTGAAAATCTCTTTGAGTTTGAAGGTCGCTGGTACACGTCACGTGCGTTAACGCTTGCCCAATACCGCGAACACATGAAAGTCCGGTCCGAGAGCTGGAAGACGGTACACATGCCGCCGGTGCTTTTTTCAGAAATAGCGTTGCCTGTTGCCCAAATGTTTGTATAACTAGCAACATGACACTTTGATCCCCCCCAATTCGACCCATCGCCCCTGGATGCCATCCCTTGGCATTTTGGGTTGCGTCAACACGCTGCAACGTTGTTATTGATGCGTGATGATTCGACAAACGCCAGATGTGCGTTGTCTGAGTCCATCATCCCGCCCTGCCTGACGATCGCAGTTCCCGACACTTTTAAAATCGAGTGAATTATTTTTGTCCCCGGCGTGTTGTTTACACGTCCCACGGTATTTGTTTTGGAATAAAAAATGTCTGATAGCAGTTTAAACGCCTCACCTACCGCCCTGCATACGCCGACGCAGGGCCAATTGATGTGGCAAATGATCAAGCTCGCCTGCCCGATTATCACCACGATGATCTCGCAGACAGTGATGCAATTTGTCGACTTTGCAATGGTCAGCCAACTGGGCACCGACGCGATGGCAGCGGTGATGCCCGCGGGTATCCTCGTATTCTGTTTCATCAGTTTCGGCCTTGGCGTGCTGGTGATGGTCAGCAGTCTGGTGAGTCAGTCACTGGGTCGCAAGCGTTATGCCGACTGCTCGGCCTATGCCTGGCAGGGGATTTACGTCGCGCTGATCATGGGCCTTGCAACCCTGCCCTTTGCATGGTTGATGACGCCGTTCTTTGATTGGGTCGGCCATGAACCCATCGTCGCCCAGATGGAATCGACCTATGCCTCCATCGGTATCCTCGGCATTGCCCCGGCATTGCTGGCCATTGTGCTGTCCAACTTTTTCAACGGGATTCACAAACCCACCATCGGCATGGTCGCCGCTATCACCGGCAACATTGCCAACATCTTCCTCAACTGGGTACTCATCTTCGGGCACCTTGGCTTTGAGCCCATGGGCATTGCTGGCGCGGCATGGGGCACGAATATGGCAGCGGTCACGCAGGTGCTCATCATGTTCGTCTGGTACGTCATGCCCCAGCGCAATCACACGTTCCATACCCTGAGCACGTACAAAATCGATTGGCCCAAACTCAAGCGATTGATGTGGTTCGGCCTGCCCTCGGGATTTCAACACGTGGCTGATATTTTTGCCTTCACCGCGTTTACCATCTTCCTCATCGGTCGACAGATTGACGGTGATGGGAACCTGAGCTTTGACCCAGCTCAGCAGGCTGCGCACAACCTGGCGATCCGATACCTGCACCTGGGCTTCATGCCAACGCTGGGGCTTGGGATCGCGCTGGCTTCGATCGTTGGCAAATGTCTGGGTGAGGAAAACATCCCCCTGGCTAAACGCAACGCCCGGCTGGCTTCGCAGATCGCACTGATTTACATGGGCTTGGTCGCAGCAGGCTTTTTCCTCTTTGCCAAACCCATGGCTGAGGCATTCACCGATGACCCGCTGGTCATCAGCTGGTCGGTGAAACTGATCATGCTCTGCGCGATCTTCCAACTCTTTGATGCACTGGGGATCACCTTCAGCTTCGCACTTCGCGGTGCAGGTGACACGCATGGACCTGCCATCATCATGGCCGTCTATGCTGCGATTTTCCTCATTGGTGGTGGTTACTGGTCAACCATCCAGTTCCCCGAAGCCGGTGCCGTCGCGCCATGGATCGCTGCGACGATTTACATTTGCATGCTCGGCCTGACGTTTTACCTGCGCTGGCAAATGGGCGGCTGGGAAAAGATCGACCTCACCGGCCACGAACCTGTCCCCGAAGCTGAAACCGAGGACGCGATCACCGAGAAAGATCCCACTGAGCAACGCGAACCCGTGTTGGCGGAGTAATCGACAAACGAACGCATCTATGCGCCTCGTGTTGGCAAACAACTTGAGTATTCACAACAAAAGCCGTGTCGCTCCCGCGGCACGGGTTGCCTTGTCACGCAATACCAAACGCACACACAAGGCAACCCGTGACCCGGGAGGATCACGGCTTTGGATGTATCTGTTGAACCCCATAAAAAAACGAGACACCGTCAAACATGGTGTCCCGCATGAGGTTTGTTCTGTGTGATGTCCGCGTCAATGCCACTGATTTGTTGCGTTTGAGACCCGGCCAAGATGGCCGGGCTATGTCAATATAGCCGAGCCATCTTGGCTCGGTTGCCTTGGAACGATACCCTTCAAAACAGATGCAATGGAACACTAGCTTCACCCGTGACCGATGCGGCCGATGGTGTCGTTCTCGTTGGAGTGCTGTTTGAAAAATTCGCCGTTGGCCAGGTAAAGCACATCCTCTGCGATGTTCACAGCGTGGTCTGCAAGACGTTCAAGCTGGCGGCCGATCTGCATGTAATGGATCAACTGCGTGAGTTGATGCGGATTTTCACGCATGGTCGCTTCGACGAGGTCGAACATCTCACGGTAGATTTCATCGACCTGATGATCTGCTGCACGAACACTTTCAGCCAGTGTGGTGTCCACGTTGACCAACGCGTCCAAGGCATTCTTGAGCATCAACTGCGCCCGAGAAGCCATGGCATTGAGGTCGAATGGGACATGTGAAATTTCCTCTTCACTGCAGAGAAAACGCGCCTGCTCAGCAACGTTGACCGCAAGGTCACCGATGCGTTCAAGGTCGTTACACATTTTAAGGATGGCCACGAGATACCGCAGATCAAAGGCCACCGGCTGATGCAGCGCGAGGGTGGCTAAGCATTCTTCCTCGATTTCAACCTCGGTGTTATTGATTTGACGATCACCTCGGATCACGCGGTTGGCAATGTCCGGGTCCCGCTGATCCAACGCGCTGATGGCGTCACGTAATGACTGCTCAACCATCCCCCCCAGTGTGAGGACCATCTTTTTGAGCTTTTCTGTTTGTCTGCGAAAGTGAATTGACATATCCCTTTATACCCCAAATATTCCAGGTTCCCCCAGGAAAACGACGTCCGTTTTCTGTAGTGCTTCGTTGCAAACTGAGCACCGAACGTTAATCCGGTGCCCAGGTAAAAATTCGTGTTTCGGCATCCGATCACAGCAGGACGATGCCGATTGCGCTTTTGGTCAATCTCAGTTGACTGCAGCAAGGTATGCGTTGGCGGTGGCGCGATCCAATGCCTTGACGGTCATGTTCATGGGGCCAGCACCGATGAGCGTGATGTGCTTTTCGCTGTGTTCCTGACCGGGAGCGAAGACCCAGATGCGACCATCTTCGATCTTGGTTTCAAAGCCGGGCGCCGCTGCGAGATATTCCAGGGCGGTTTCCTTGTCCAAAGCCTTAAGCGAAGTGTTCATGGGAGCAGCACCGATGAGGGTGATGTGCTTTTCACTGTGTGACTGGCCGGACTTGAAGACCCAGAGACGACCGTCGATCATTTCGACTTCAAAACCGGGCTTGGATGCCAGGTATTCAACAACGGTGTCTTTGCTTTGACCGTAGATGGTCATGTTCATGGGACCAGCACCGATGAAGCTGATGCGCTTTTCAGCTTTTTTCTCACCGTCCTTGAGAACCCAGAGACGACCATCTTCAACTTCGGTGGTGAAGCCGGGCTTGGCAGCGATGTATTCCTGTGCCGTTTCCTTATCCAACGCGCGAATGGTCATGCCCATGGGGCCTGCACCGATCAGCGAGATGTGCTTTTCACTGTGCGCTTGACCGGGCTTGAAAACCCAGAGACGACCGTCGACGACTTCGGTGGAAAAACCGGCTTTGTCGAAGGGGCTGGTTGCTTTGGCAACGGCTTTGGTCGGTTCGGCATTTGCTGTGGAAGTGGTTTGGGTTGCTTCACATCCCAGAGCAAAGATGCTGGAGATGGTGAGAATACCGGTAAGAACCTGTCGCTTGTTCATGATGTTTCGATTCCTTGATCCGTGGAGCTTAATAGAGTGTTTATCTCAAAAAATTGTTACCACAGAGGACACAGAGAACTCAGAGTTTGTTTTAAGGCATTCAAGACATTGCCAAATACAATCCAATGAATTCCATTTCAAAAGCAAACTCCGTGCTCTCTGTGTTCTCGTTGGTTAAGTGTCTTGTTTGATCAACCAAATCGGCCGGAGATGTAGTCTTCGGTCGGACGCAGATGCGGGTTGGTGAAGATATCGCGGGTCGGGCCGTATTCGACCAAACGTCCCAGATACATAAAGGCGGTGTAATTGCTGGCACGGGAGGCCTGCTGCATGTTGTGAGTCACCATGAGAATGGTGTATTCACCACGGAGCTCTTCGACGAGATCTTCGATCTTGCCGGTGGCAATGGGGTCCAATGCCGAGCAAGGTTCGTCCATCAAGAGCACTTCCGGTTCTGCAGCAATCGCACGGGCGATACACAGACGCTGCTGCTGACCACCTGAAAGCCCCAATGCTGATTCGTGGATACGGTCTTTGACTTCGTCCCACAAAGCAGCACCACGCAGTGAGCGTTCGCAGACTTCTTCGAGCACACCCTTGTTGCGTTCACCGTCGATACGCAGCGAATAGACCACGTTTTCGAAGATGCTCATCGGGAAGGGGTTTGGCTTCTGGAAGACCATGCCCATGCGTTTGCGAAGTTCGATCACGTCCACGGACTTGTCGTAGATGGACGTGCCGTTGAGGAGCATGTCACCACCGATATGCAGGCCGTCAATCAGGTCGTTGATGCGGTTGACCGAACGGAGCAGTGTGGACTTACCACAGCCTGAGGGTCCGACGAGTGCGGTGACCTGGCCTTCGGCAATCGGCATGTTGATGTTGAACAAAGCCTGTTTCGTGCCGTACCAGAGATTGAAATCCTTCACATTGATGATGGACGTTTCCTGGTAAAGCGAATCATGAATTTCCGACTTGAAGTTATCGCAAGCAGCGATTTGTTCAAGCGTCAGTTGATCACGATCATCCGGCTGTGAAACAGAAGTCGGGGCGGCGGTATTCAGATCAGATTCGGTAGTCGTCATAGATTTATCCATTACGGGGTTGGTTCCCATGCGTAAGCTCCTGTGTTTTCAATATCAGAATTGGCTGGACACGAACTTGCGTCGCAGACGGGCACGCAACCAGATGGCAAAAAGGTTCAAAAAGGCAACGATACAAATCAGCAGCAGTGTCGTGGTGAACACCATGGGTTTGGCGGCCTCAGCGTTCTGAGACTGGAAACCCAGGTCATACACATGGAAACCCAGGTGCATGAAACTGCGTTGTGCATGGAGGAAGGGATACACGCCGTCGATCGGCAGCTCCGGGGCAAGCTTCACCGCACCGACGAGCATCAAAGGTGCAACTTCGCCGGCACCGCGTGCCATGGCCAAAATCGCACCGGTCATCACGCCGGGCATCGCACGGGGAAGCACGATGCGGCGAATGGTCTGCCACTTGGAAGCACCACAGCCGTAACTGCCTTCACGCATCGAGCCGGGCACTGCAGCCAAAGCTTCTTCCGTGGACACAATCACCACAGGCAGCGTCAGCAAAGCCAAGGTCAATGCGGCCCACAGCAGACCGCCGGTACCAAACGTCGGGTTGGGAAGCGATGCCTTGAAGAAGACTTCGTCAATCGTCCCACCGACCACATAGCAGAAGAAACCCAGACCGAACACGCCGAACACAATGCTCGGCACACCGGCGAGGTTGTTGATCGCAATACGCACTGCCGAGATCATCGGGCCGGCCTTGGCGTACTCACGCAGGTAAAGTGATGCGAGCACACCGAAGGGCACCACCAAAACGGACATGATCAGCGTCATGGCAACGGTACCGAAAATAGCCGGGAACACGCCACCTTCAGAGTTGGCTTCACGCGGTTCATCGGAAAGGAACTCCCACCAGCGTGAAAGGTACAAACTGAGTTTGCCACCAAAGCCCAGTTGGTTAGCCGGGTAAGCCCGAACGATCTCCGCGAGGCCCAGTTGTTTTTCCTGGCCTTGTGCGGTTTGCATCACCAGTTGGTAACGGTCGTTTTCAGCGTTCAGAGCGTTGATGTCTTCACGGATCTTGCCATACGCCACGTTGACCTGTGCTTCGACCGCTTCGTAGTTGGCTTGCGCTTCACGGTACTGAGCAGAGTCTTTGCCATGTTCGAGCATGGCCGACTTCATTTCCAGACGTGCACTATCAACCTTGCGGGATTCACGACCGATGTCATGTTTTTCCAACGCACGGCGTTCATGCCAACGTTCGCGGACTTCGTCGTGATACTTGAGGTATTCAGTCCAGGCAGCCTGCGGGGTGTCCGCGACGACTTTGCCATCAATCATGAACGACTTGGGCATGCCGTAGAACCGACCCCATGAGTTACGTTCGATGACGGTGGCCCATTTGGGCAGTGTCTGTCCCTGGCTGTTGAAGTCTTCAACCCAGTGAAAGTGCGTGTTGGTCAGATCGAAGTTACCGGTACGAACCAACTCGCGATGCGCCCAACCTTCGTTGGCAGCAATGTCGGCCTGCACATCGGCGGGCAACGAATTGAGCACGCCCGGTTCAGGCTTATAGGTATCGTCACGGGTGACTTCACCCATGTAGATCGTGTTGTCCTTGAGGGTGAACTGCACGACCGGTTTGGGCCAGAAAGTCACCGCACCCTGGATGACGACCAGCGTCAGCAAAGCGATAATCATCACCACTGCGACGACAAGTCCGCCGCCGGTGAGCCAAAGCATCGGCTCACCCTTGGCAAGCAGCGAGCGCCCCCCACGATTGCCACGGGTTTTCTTGCGGCTGGACATCGACTCGCGCATGGTTTGGCGTGGCAAAGCCGGTATGTTCTGAGGTTCTTTCAAAGTGGTACTCATAATTGGATTGCCTTCTTTCGGAACCGCAGGCGGACGGCCTCGGCAATGGTGTTAACCACAAATGTCATGGCAAAGAGTGTCAATGCCGCCAGGAACAACATGCGGAAGTGCGTGCCATCCTTGGGCGCTTCGGGAAGCTCCACCGCGATGTTGGCGGCAAGTGTTCTAAAGCCGTTGAAGATGTTCATCTCCATGACCGGGGTGTTACCCGCAGCCATGAGCACGATCATGGTCTCACCCACGGCACGCCCCAGACCAATCATCATGGCCGAGAACAAACCGCTCATCGCGGTGGGCATGATGATGCGGGTTGCCGTCTGCCAAGGCGTGGCACCGGCACCCAGTGAGGCCGAACGCAGGTGCGTCGGGACAGCACTCAATGCGTCTTCAGCAATGGTGTAGATGATCGGGATGATCGCAAAGCCCATCACGAAACCGACGATCAAGGCGTTACGTTGCACATAGGTGTCGACATAGCTGCCACGCGGGTCCCAACCGATACCGTTAAGCAAGGCGGAAACGGCATAGGCGATGATGCAGGTCAGCACACAGGCCAGCAGGAACTTGGCCAAATCCAGAACCGCGACTTTGCCCCGCGTGCGGGTGTCACCGTAGGCAGCCACCTTGGGGTTGACCACACGGCTGATGATAAACGCAGCACCCAGGCCAGACAGAGGCAAGAGCAGAATCATCCAGGCACCGATGCCGTTACCAATCTGACCGTCGAGCCAACGCTTGACATCGCCTGCAAAGAGCAGGTGTTCAATCGGTGTTCCCAAAGCCAAAGCAGCAACCAGTGACAGGGCAAACATCACAAACAGACACACCAGACGCACACCGCCGACCTTGAAAAGGATCATGCGAAGCGGGCTGACCTTCTCCGTCGGAGACGGTGCGATATCACCGATGTTATCCAGACGAATCGCCAGTTCGTGAGGCAGCAGCTGCCAGAGATACGCACCGAGCAAAAAGCTCAGCGGGATCGTCGCAACGCAGGCCAACATCGACGGGACGAATTTTTCAAAGAACGGTGCAAAGACCAAAGCAGCCAGGAAACCCAACACCACCGAAGGCAGTGATGCCATCAGTTCGATGGTCGGCTTGACCCATGCCTTGACGCGTGGGTGAAGGAACTCAGAGGTGTACACCGCAGCGAGAATCGCGATCGGAAGGCCAAAGAGCATCGAGTAAAACGTGGCTTTGAGCGTACCGAAAATCAGCGGGTACAAACCATACTTGGGCTCCGAGTCGTCGGTACCAGCCGAGGACTGCCAAACATGCGTCGGGCCGGTGTAACCTTCATACCAGACCGGCAGGAAGATCGCACCGGCGGTGATCGCCGGATACTTGGGGTCGACTTCCCACATGCCGATCTGCTTGTTGGTCACCGCCATCATGCCGTTGTCTTTGGGGGCCATCGCCACAGCCTGGACTGCGTCCTTGGAGTCCTTGATGCCCGCGTGAACCAACTGGTTCTCAACGGTCACCTGGTAAATCGCAGCAGAGGCGTCAGCAAAACCAACCACAATCATGCGGCTACGGCTGGAGACGGCAATCGCGGTGGCAGCAGCATGACCGCTGGGCAAGTTGTGACCCTTGGTCAAAACCGAACCGTCTGACGTCTCAACACCACCGGGCTTGGTGCGGAACCAGGCACTGAGTTCACCCGACGAATCACCGACGATCAACGTGTTACGACCATTCATGAACTGCAATGCGGTGATCGTGTGATTGGACTGCGGGGTCAAATCCAGCGTTTCAGCCAACACCGGCTTGTTGAAGTTGCGGGTATCAAAACGCTGAGAAAAACCATCTTTCCAGGTCACCAGCACACTGTCACCCAAACCTGCAAGCTTCAGATAAACAGGCTTGTCTGCATGGCTTTGCGTGTCATAAGGAAGATCACCCTGCGAAACACTGAAAGTCACCTTGCCGGTCATCCAGTTTTCTTTACGGGTGATACGGTTGATTTTCAGATCGCCCTTGTCATTGAGCGTGACATAGATGGGTGAATCGTTGAAGATGGTGTGGTCGATCAAACGAATCGCTGCACCGTTGCCATCCTTATCCGGGGCAATGGGATCTTCAAGGGTGAGTTTGGCAAACTGACTGCGAAGCTGGCCTTCAGGTGTCTTGCTGTAAATCACACCATCGACCGCCGTGACATCACCAATTTCCAATTCCTGAGCAGCAACCGGCGCTTCGGCCTTTTCCAGGAAACGAACACTAAAGCCCAGGTCACCGACACGGGTCGAACCGTCTTCATAACCGAGCATCAGGTGTTTACCGCCGATGCCAAACGACCAGGCGGTGAGTTTCTTGCCATCGGGGACCAGTGTGAGTTCCTGAAGTTTCTTGCCGGTGGCGATGTCCTGTGTGACCACGGTACCGTCTTCATAAACGACCATGGAGATGTTGCGGAATTCGTCGAGGTCCAGATGAATGATTTTGCCGTGATCCACTTCGACCTGGACGACCTTGGCGGATTCGACTTTGGGCGAATGGAAGAGCGGGAGGACTTTCCAGGTCAGAAAGACGCAGACCAGTCCGACCGCCAGGATCGTGCCGACACCACCGACAGTGATGCAGGTACGAGCCAACATGTCGCCGTACTTGACCATTTTGGAAGTCCGACGGACGCGTCGTCGCCCTGTAAATCCGGTTTTAGGTTCTTGACTCATGATTGATGTTCCATCAGACCTTGCAGTTGGCGGGGGTAATCAGGTTTATGCCGAAAGTTCCATTGATGGTGATTCAAACCTTATGAATCTTCCGGGGCTCCCGCAGGGGAGGCGGGGGGTGAAAACGGGTGACGGCCGTTAAACCGTCACCCGCTGGTTGGATCTGATCCTCACTTGGACAATGAGGGGAGAATCAGGTGATTAAGCTTTGCTTAGTCGTGGATGTTGACCGAAGCCAGTGCCTTTTTGGCGATCTGGGCGGTGATGGGATAGTAACCATCTTTAACAACGTCGAGCTGACCCTGCTTGGAGAAGATGTACTTGATGAATTCCTTGCGGAGGGGTTCAAGCTGGCTGCCGGGCTTGTAGTTGACGGTCAACCACAGGAAGCGGGACAGGGGGTAATCGCCGGAGTAAGCATATTCGGGGGTTGCGGGGATGAGCTTGCCGCCTTCTTCCTTGGAGAGTGCGATGGCTTTGACGTCAGCAGTCTTGAGATCG
>JBICHS010000516.1:0-3872 GCA_043101135.1 Phycisphaeraceae bacterium JB051 | reverse complement strand
GTCATTTTCGAGGCCAGGGAGCTTCGCCCCCCCGGACCCCCTGTCGAGATTGATGTGTCATGGCAAGATTTGTTCACGTATTGTATTCAAATGATGGAAGACTGTCTTGCAATGGGGTTCCACCCCAAACCCCGCCAACGGGCAGCCGTTGGATCGCTGCCCCCGGAAGTGGGGTTGGTCAAAAGGTTCAGAAGGTGCGTTTAAAACACGATAATCGAACGATTAACATGCCAAGCGTGTTGGTATTCAATCATGTGTCATAAAATCGTTTCATCCTTGTAAACCAGATGACAAAGGCCTGCCCTTCCTGGGGGACGCGGTCCAGCGACGGAACGCTGGTGGGGTTTGGGGCAAAGCCCCATCACATGTATGTCTTCAAATCATTTGAATGCAAGCATAGCCACATACCTTGCCATACCACTCCGACCTCGCAAGGGGGTCCGGGGGGCGAAGCTCCCTGGCATGAAAACGAACTGGCCATCACGCGGTTGAATACGAATTTTATCACCCCAGTTTCATCCCCTGAGACGGTTCATTTCTCTGAATGACCACAATATACCTGTTGCAACACGGTAAAACACATGTAATCCGTTAAGGAGTGACGGATGCCTTGTTACGTCTTTACCTACTTCCCGTACCGATACAACGAAATGCCTGCGCGCAGTCATCAGCAACGAGTCAACCAAGAACTCCGACGCCGACATCGTATGATGCATGACCTTGTCGACCAAATCCATTTCTTCCCGTACTTCCAACAGCAGTTACTCGACCTGGCCATCAACTGGGCACCGACACGTAAACTTCGCCTACACTATGCTCATACCACCGACCAATACCTGCAGATCGTCGTGAGTTGGCGGTACTACGCACCGATCCAAGAAGCCGAGTTATGGTTCCTGCAGGATGTCAGTTATTTGCTCAACAAGGATCGCTATTACCCCCAGCAGTGGTTCAGTCGACATTACAACCGCAAGCACATTGCTGACCGCGTGACGTTTGATTATCTGGTTCGGGACTACCTGCCAACGCAGGCAAATCTCAAATACAACGACCCCAAACCCTTGCCACCCACGGATGAGATTCACCCGCGTTATGTTCGCTGTTTTGATCAACTGATGAAAAAGCAACTGCTCGAAAAAGCGGGGCTCCTCTCAGCCCATGGCAAGCTCATCCGCCGAATCGATTGGCCCTACAAAACCCTCAACCAAGTCTACCGCGCAATGGACGAAGGCTGGCTGCCCGATGAAGTGATTGCCATGCAACAACAGGAACAAGCCGAGTTACAGGAGCAGGCGTAGGTAGAAAGGGCAGCAAGACAGCAAGACATTTTTTACCGCAGAGACACAGAGCACTCAGAGTTAAGAGAGAAAAAAATGTGGTTCAGAAAGTGGACATGAGAAACAACACTTGAGTTTGAAGTGATGGTTTATAGCCCACCCCAAAAAGCGGCTGGTACAGACGCGTCAATGCGGTGCAGCAGCATGCTGCGTAAGTGGATCAATGCGTGAGCTTATTTTATGGGCTTTATGAATTTTGAAGCTGGACAGATTGGGCGGCTGCTTGCTTGTATGAAAATGACTTCAATCTGATTTCTGCATAAAGTCGGTTTGCGATGACATACGTTGATTGAGAATTTTCAGAACATCTTTAAACCCATTGCTGGTTGCAATCGCTTTGGGTGTATTACCTTGATTGGGAAGCGTTTGACTGAAATCAAGAAATACTCGGCTGTCATGTTTGGAGTCTTCATACCAGCCGCCGGGATTGTCTGCATTGGGATCAGCACCATTTGCCAATAGCAATTTCACGATTTGGATGCGATCCTGTTTGCTGGGGCCTGTTGACCGAAGCACAGCATGTAAAGGTTGCCAACCACGTTCATCACGATGTGTCACATCTGCGCCATGTTTTAAAAGCAATGCGACCATTTGAGGATTGCCTTTCATACATGCACGGGTTAATGGCGTGAATTGTCCCCACTTATTGATCGCATTAATGTTTGCACCTTGTTCGATGAGCCATTGTGCGGTTTGGAGATGATGGTAATAGACCGCGCATAGCAATGGTGTTTCCTGACTGTTGTCAGTGATTTCGATATTGCCCCCATGTTCGACGAGGCATTTTAGGATGTCAGTATGCACACCATATGCTGCAAGAGTCAGGGCATTATTGCCATAATCAAGCTTGAAATTAGGGTCTTTGCCGTCTTCGAGCATTTGCTTGATGGTTTGTATGTCGCCATGATAGGCGGCGTTGAGAAAATCATCTTCAAAGTCATTGAGTTAGCTGTCGAGTACCCCACGGCAACTCATGATACTAATCACAATGATCAGCAAGAAAATCAGGCAACCGATGGTCTTCTTGGATTTTCGTTTTGGCTTTTGTGCCTTCGATGCAATTTCGTTCATGACTGATTGTCCCGTGAAACAAACAACGCCCGGTCATCATCATAACCGGGCGTTGTCGTTGTGATTTAATTTTTCGATGCTTGGTTCAAACGCAAGGTTTCAAACCGTTCTCACGCGCGCTTCACTAGTGACGCGAAGTTGCCAAAATGCACATACATTCCTTTGCGACTTGGCAGGCTTGGCGTGAGAAAATGCCTTGGCTTATTTACCAAGTTCAGCGCGGGCGTCTTTGACGGCCTTGGTGAACTGGGCAGCAAGGGCGGTGAGTTCGTCCCACTTGGAGCCCTTGATCAAATCCTTCTTGACCAAAGCGCTACCCACACCCAGACAGGCGGCGCCAGCGGCGATCCAGTCCTTGGCAGTGTTCAGGTCAACGCCACCGGTGGGGGTGAGTTTGAGCTGGGGCATCGGGGCAAGCAGGTCCTTGAAATACTTGGGACCAAAGTGATTGGCCGGGAAGACCTTGATCACGTCGGCACCGGCCTGGAAAGCCGTGATCACTTCGGTGGGGGTCAGTGCACCACAGACGGTGGGCTTGCCGTAGCGGCTTGCCATTTCGATAACCTTGGGATTCATGGTCGGGCTGACGATGTACTGGGCGCCAGCAAGGATGGCTGCACGCGCGGTTTCGGGATCGAGCACGCTACCCACGCCGATGAGGCAGGAATCGCCACATTGGTCGGCTGCAGCTTCGATGGCCTTGAGGGCGCCGGGGGTGGTCATGGTGATTTCCGAGACGTCCACGCCACCTGCTGCCAGGGACTTGCAGACATCGACGAGTTGATCCGGGCCGTCGGCACGAATGACGGCAACCATGCCGGTGGTTTCCATTTTGGCGACAATGGCCTGACGACCTGAGACACGAAGTGATTCTGACATCGCTTAAAACTCCTGAAATTTAATGGTGAGATTTTGCTTTTTCTGCAAAAGCCCACGGATAGGGCAAAAGGTTCAGAGGAGTAAGATAGCCGAAAACGGGGGCAATACCAATTTCCCGTCAATATTTTGATGCAAGTCACGTTTTAAAGGTTTGATGTCGGTCTGTATGAGATAGGACGCGTGTCTGATCGCAACTCGGATTGATGTGGCTTTGTTCAGACCATCTCACGCTCGCTTCGCTCAAGACGCAAAGCCGCGAAGTTTTCAATGAGCGTTTTCTTTGCGTCTTTGCGGGCTTGGCGTGAGAAATTGTCTTGTTGAATTAGAGCGATGCAAAGAATTAATCTCCACCCTCCGTCACTCCCGCGCAGGGGCTTTATGCACGTCAATTTATAAGTATTTGCGCGATTGGGAGTTCGCGTTCATACTGGTGTTGAACTTACTCGACAAGGAGTACACCAGCATGGAACGCGAACTGTGGCCTATTCTAGCAGGCCATCTCACAGAGCTGTCAAGGACGACACGTATTGGCCGATTCACCCATCCCACACCACGCATCCTGCGCGTCTATCTCTGGGCCGTCAT
>JBICHS010000515.1:0-3117 GCA_043101135.1 Phycisphaeraceae bacterium JB051 | reverse complement strand
TATCTGTGTTTATCTGTGTTCATCTGTGGCTAAAAATTGTTTTGAACACAGTTGCAGCCACCATGGCATTGATCAACCATCGTAAACATTGTGCACGTTTTATTGCTTCAAATCGACTCAAGGAACTTGATTAACGCCGCTCGCTGTTGGCGGGTCATATTGCGGAAGGCTTCACGGGCGTTGAGGGCTTCGCCGTAGTGCCAGAGGATGGCTTCCTCGAAGCTTCGAGCGCGGAGGTCATGCCACATGTCCGTATGATCCACAGTCGTCTTCATCAGGCCGCGTGCCCAGAGCGGTGGGGTTCGAAACAACGGTCGCACGCCGTGGTTCATGGTTTTGACGCCATGGTTTTTCCTGGTGCGTTTTTCGATCAGGCGATCGGTGATCGGGCCGATTTCATCGAGGCTGGGCACGATATAGGTATCGGTGACCACTTCAGAATCCTGATGACAGGCGGTGCAGTTGGCTTTGCCCATGTTGTGCATCAACAGGTCGGTGTAGGGTCGGATTTTCTGATTCTCGTAACCGGGAATGATGTTGGATTGGGTGGTGGTCCATGTTGGTTTGTGGCATTGTACGCAGCCGGCTTTGTTGAACATCTCTTTACCAAGTTGGACCACCGGATCGTTGAGATTTCGAGCTGCGGGGACAGCTAAACCACTGAACCAGACAACAAGTTTGTCGAGGTCTTCGTCGGACAGTTCAACGGGCTGTTCACAGACAAGTTTGCTGGTGTCCAAACCAAGTTCTGCTTGTTTCTCGATCCATAAATCCGAGGCAAAAAGTTTCTTGCGGTCACCACGTGTGATGTTGGGGACGTTCCAGATACCGTTGTAGCCTGGGCCGTTTTGCAGTGTTGCGCGGGTGTTATGCCAGGCGAATTTGCCAAGGTGTTTTTTACCATCGTAAGGTTCGGTGATCCACGGGCCATGCTGCCCCTTGACGGGGCCGGGGGAGGCTTGCTGGCGGTTGTACTCCGCGATGATGTCTTCGTCTGCAATCGCGTCGAGCAATCCTGTGCCATAGAGTCCGATGGTGGCTTCGATGCTGACCATATAGTTCTCAGGTAGCGGCAGCAACGGATCGATCAAATCAGCTTTGGGATAGATCAGTGAACCTTCGCGGTCGGTCCCCTGGTTGTAGGGCGTGCCGTCGGGATAGGTGTTGTGATACTCATCGACAAACGCGACCCACTTCAGATCCACACCTTTGGCTGGTGGTTCATAGGGTGGGACGGCCTTGGTTTGGAGCATGAACAGGTAGCCGTCAACGAGCTTACCATCGGGTGTATGGACGAAGGTGGTGTAGCCGTTACCGAACTGTTCGTTGTAGCTTTCGACACGTCGGGCGCGGCCGTAGTTCGGATGACAGTTGCGACAGGAGTTATTCACATACACCGGGCCGAGCCCACCAAAAGGGGCCTGACTATCAGCGACAAAATCAGCTTCAAAAAAACTTTCACCTTCAGCAAATTGCCTGGACAATTCGGGGTCGGCATCGACAGCCGGCGCGGGCATCTCCATGCAGCGTGATGTCGTGTTAAACACCGTGCCGTTTTTGCCACCCGAATAGTATTCCTCGGAGATTCCCTTTGGAATAGCGGACACACTGACGTGACCACGGCTGACTGTGAAAATGGTCAGCGTGCTCATCAGAGCAATGACATAAGCAGCCCATGTTTTGGAGACATGCCGGCGGAAACTTTTTTTGGATTGTGTCGATAACATCTCAATTCATCCTCAATGTCCGTCACCCTATCATGCAAGGTGACGATGCGTCTTAACGATACGCGGCATAGGGATCGGCGGCAGGATCCAAAACCACCAATGGGGTTGCTGCAAACAAGCGTGCGTTGAGCTTTTTAAGTTCGGATTGGGCGATGCGCACAGCAAGCTCTTGTTGATCCTGCGTTGCGTCTTTTAAATCACCAATGGCAGCCGTGCGATAAGCCGTGTGTGCCAGGGAAATCTGGATCAGTCGATCCAGGGCTTGATCGTGTGCTGCAACCAATTCGGAAATGGATCGGCCGCGTTTACCTTCAAAACCACCCAGGTAACTGACCTTGATACTTTGAATCTGTTTAAGCAGGTCTTCAATTGGATCAAGGCTGTCCCAGTAGGCCGGTGTTTGCTGCTGGTCACCGATGGGTAATTCATCCATCCCAACAGCGATGTCTTCGATGCAACCGGTGAGATCCTGCAGGACTTCCTGTAAAGACACCGCGACCGAGGCATAACGGCTGCCGTTGCGCCCGGGATATTTGAACTCGTCGGCATAGCCTTTGCGTGTGGGAATGCCTGCTGCTTTGATGATCGCCAGTTTGTCGGCAGGCAAATTTTCGGTTCCGCGCCAAGCCGCTTCAAAATCAATGCATTCCTGCAGCAAAGATTGGGTCACCGCTGTGAGATAGGCCAACTCAGCATCGGTGAAACTGTCAGCTGAACGCAATTTGCCGTCTCGGTAAAGCAGGTATTGCACCGCATGAAGTCCACGAAGCGAAGCATAATGCTGCTCGCGAAGGTACTGCGGGTTGATCGTGATTTGACCAGCTTGAACTTGTGCAATCACATGTTCGATGAGCACGGTATCGCAAGGCCATGTGGCGATGCGTTTGTGATAGTCATACTGCGTTGCGGGTCCGAACTGACAGGTCACCGTCAGATGCCACGCACCCAAGCTCTCACGCAGTGCCGAGGCCGTGGATGTGAGATGGGAGTCAACCGGCTGTGCCTGGAAGCTCATTGCGGACTGATGCAATTGATTGGCGTTGGCCGTGAGGTTGTCGAGGATTTGAAAAATTGCATGGTCCACGAGGTCGACCACAACGGCCTTGGCGGTCTGGGCACGGGTGTCGATATCCGTAGGCACGTCGCGTTGAGCCAGACGTTGGTAGCCGATGATCAATGTGAAGGCCAATATCCCCAGCAGGATGAACAGCCGAAAGCGACGCCACATGATGGCCATGTTTCGGCATGGATCACGATCTATGTCCTGTGACTCGGGTTGATTGAGTACGGTTGTGTTCATGGTCTTACATCCAATTCAAACGCATTTGCCAACGGCTGATTTTTGTCGGTTACTGTGTTTGGACCAGGGCTGTCATATCCGTTGGGCGAT
>JBICHS010000514.1:0-4648 GCA_043101135.1 Phycisphaeraceae bacterium JB051 | reverse complement strand
AACGCGGTTGATCAGACAATTTATGGGCTGGTGTGCAAATTGGGGTGTTCTTGTCGTTTGATGGTTGTTAAAATAAAAGTTTGTCGTCATATGGCAGGGGTTGCCAATGTGCGTTTTCGGGGCAAAAATGACTGAAAATGGAGAGTTTTCGTGGCGTGTTCCAGGCTTATCAGGCCGCTTTGGAGGGACAAAAAATAACATTTCTGACAAGTCAAGGTGAATTTCGCCTTGACAGGACTTGTGTTCCTATTTTTTTTACGCTATACTGACTCTCTTACCTATGGAAAATGTGGTGCTGGGATACGGCGTAAAGCTAGCATATACAACACTTTGTAATGAGCATGATCGGAGTGATCGATGCTGTTGAAGTCGGTACGCAATTACTCCAAGCGGGGTGACGCCCTGCCGGTTCCGAATCTGGTTCAAGTGCAACAACTGGCCTCTGACCGGTTTTTGCAATTGGAAAAGGATGCGGAAGAGCGGGATGTCACAATTGGCTTGGAGTCTCTGCTTCGTGAAGTGTTCCCTATCGAATCTTACGATGGGAACATGCATCTTGAATTTTTGCATTACTCGTTAGACGAGCCGCGCTATACTCCAACGGAGTGTAAAGAGCTACGCTTGACTTACGGGTTGCCTTTCCGTGTCCGGGTTCGCCTGGTGCGTAAGGACGTTGCGGAGATTCCTGAAGAGGATATCTATCTGGGCGAAGTTCCCGTCCTGATGGGTGGTGGTGAGTACATCATCAATGGTGCTGAACGCGTCATTGTGAATCAGCTCCACCGCTCACCGGGTGTGGACTTCTCCATCTCGTCTGACGAGGGTGACCGGCCGCTGCATTCGGCTCGCATCATTCCCGAACGTGGTTCGTGGATTGAGCTTGAAGTCACCAAGAAGGACGTGCTGATGATGTGGATCGATCAGTCCACGAAGGTGCCTGCAACCACCTTTGTGCGTGCGATCGACGAGGAGTTCAGCTCCACGGAAACCATCCTCCGCGCGTTCTACGACGTCGAAACCATCAAAGCAACTGAGCTTAAACCTGAGCATTACGTTGTGTCTCCCATCATTGATGAAGAGACCGGCGAAGAGCTCGTTAAAGCGGGTGCGATGATCGGTGATAACATCGAACAGATCCTGGCTTCGAGCCTGCAGGAAATCGATGTGATCTCCGACGTGGGTGACGAACTGATTCTTAATACCATTGCTGAAGAGCGTGGTGTTGCGGATGATATGAACGTCACTGAGCACGAGGCTGCATTGCTTCAGCTTTATGCACGTCTGCGTCCGGGTAACCCCCCGCAGGTCGATAAGGCTAAGCAGCTGTTTGCTGAGAAGTTCTTTGATGACAACCGTTATCGTCTGGGCAAGGTCGGTCGCTTCCGCATCAATCGTAAGTTTGATCTGGATGTGCCCGAAACCGAAATGCAGCTGCGTGCTGAGGACTTCCTGCATGTGATCATGTACATGCTTGACCTCCGCTCCAACCGCAACAAGGCTCACATCGACGATATCGACCACCTGGGCAACCGTCGTCTGCGTACCTTGGACGAACTGGCAGTCGAAGAGCTCCGCAAGGGCTTTTTGAAGCTGCGTCGTACCGTTCAGGAACGCATGAGCGTCAAGGAACCTGATGAACTGAGCAAGATCGCTGACCTGGTGAACTCCAAGTCGATCTCCTCTGCCATCGAGCACTTCTTTGGCCGCAGCGAACTGTCACAGGTTGTTGACCAGACCAACCCGCTGTCCATGCTCAAGCATGAACGGACGCTTTCAGCAATGGGTCCTGGTGGTTTGAACCGTAAACGTGCAGGCTTTGAAGTCCGCGACGTTCACATTTCTCACTATGGTCGTATCTGCCCGATTGAAACGCCTGAAGGTACCAACATTGGTCTGATCTCCTCGCTGGGTATTTACTCCCAGGTCGACGAGTACGGCTTCCTGATGACGCCTTACCGCAAGATTCTTGAAGGCGGCGAAGTCGATAAGCAGATCACTTACCTGCGTGCTGACGAAGAAATGAAAGTCACGCTCGCCCCGACCGACGTCCTTGAAGAGGATGGCACCCTTAAAGCCGGTGCAGTCCTGGCGCGTGTCGATGGTGATCTGGCTCAGATCGATTCGCACAGCATTGACTTTGTTGACGTTTCGCCCAAGCAGATCGTCGGTATCTCCGCATCGTTGATCCCGTTCCTTGAACACGACGACGCCAACCGCGCCCTGATGGGTTCTAACATGCAACGACAGGCCGTGCCGCTGATCATTACCCAGCGTCCGTGCGTGTCCACCGGCATTGAAAAGGTCATCCCGCAATACTCCGGTATGGTGGTGACAGCCAAGAACGCAGGCGTGGTCACTTATGTCGATGCCCAGCGCATCATTATTGACAACGCTGACGAATACGTGCTCCGCAAGTTCACCGGTCTGAACGAAAAGACCTGCCTGAACCAGAAGCCGATCGTCCGCATGGGTGAAAAGGTCAAGAAGGGCCAGATCCTTGCTGATGGTGCTGCCACCGACAACGGTGAATTGGCATTGGGCAAGAACGTGCTCATCGCCTTTAACACCTTCGATGGTTACAACTTTGAAGACGCCATCGTGATCAGCGAAAAGCTGGTTAAGGAAGACGTGTTCACCTCGATCCACATCGATGAGTTTGATGTGGAAATCCGCGAAACCAAGCTCGGCCGCGAAGAGTTCACACGCGACATTCCCAATGTCAGTGAAAAACAACTTGGTCGTCTTGATGATCAGGGCATCATTCAGATCGGCTCCTATGTCCGTCCCGGCGATATTCTCGTCGGTAAGGTCAGCCCCAAGAGCAAGAGCGAGCTGAGCCCGGAAGAAAAACTGCTTCACGCGATCTTTGGTCGTGCTGGCGAAGATGTCAAGAACGATTCACTTGAAGTGCCCGCGGGTACCGAAGGTGTGGTCCTGGCAGCCAAGCGGTTTAGTCGTCGCATGCACCTCAACGATGAGCAGAAGAAACAGCTCAAACGTGAAATGCGGGATTACGAGGACGAAATGGATCGCCGGGCCGCTGAGCTGTTCCGCCAGATGGTGGATCAGGTCAACGAAGTGACCGGCTCGGAAATGATTGACCCCTCGACCCGTCAGAAGGTCGGTGCTTCGGACATCACCGAAGTGGTCATGGAACAGATCGAATCCTTCAGCCTTAACTGGGTCAAGGGTTCGAAGGAAGCCCGTGAACAGGCCGAGATCATTTACGGACAATTCTGGCCGCGTATTCGTGCCATCGACAAGGAAAAACAACGTCGTCTTGCTCACATGAAGCGTGGTGACGAACTTCCCAGCGGTGTGCTTGAAATGGTCAAGGTTTACATTGCCACCAAGCGACACTTGTCGGTGGGTGACAAGATGGCCGGTCGCCACGGTAACAAGGGTGTTATTGCCCGTATCGTTCCCGAAGCCGACATGCCGTTCCTTGAAGACGGTACCCCGGTGCAGGTGGTGCTCAACCCGTTGGGCGTGCCTTCACGTATGAACGTCGGACAGATTCTCGAATTGCACCTTGGTTGGGCATGTGGTGTTCTTGGCTTCCAGGCCATCACCCCGGTGTTCGACGGTGCCACCGAAGATCAAATCCACGAAGCGATCATCGAAGCCAACAACTATGTCGACACGCGTATGGCTGAGCTCGAAGAAAAGGGCGAAGCAGCTGACCCGGCAGAAATTCTGGCCAAGATGCCTCCTGGTGGTAAGGTCCAGCTTTATGACGGACGCACCGGCGAGAAGTTCCACCAGCGTACTGCGGTCGGTTACATGTACATCCTCAAACTCCACCACCTTGTGGACGAGAAGATTCATGCCCGCAGCACCGGTCCTTACAGCTTGATTACCCAGCAACCGCTTGGTGGTAAGGCTCGTACCGGTGGCCAGCGATTTGGTGAAATGGAAGTGTGGGCTCTGGAAGCGTACGGTGCTGCGTACATCCTCCAGGAACTGCTCACCGTCAAGTCCGACGACGTGGAAGGTCGTACGAAGATCTACGAATCCATGGTCAAGGGCACCAATCGCCTTGAAGCCGGTATGCCGGTGGCATTCGACGTGCTGTGTAACGAAGTCAAGGGTCTTGGTCTTAACATCACCATGGAAAAGGCCCAGATCGAGTCCGGCAGCATTCTTTAACTTAAAAAACCATCAATGCCCTGTCCTGTGTCAATCCACGGGACAGGGCGTTGCGGTGTTTTCCCACTTCCCGCGAATTGAGTTGCGACGGGATGGGTAAACGGAAATAGATTTTTAAATCGCCAACTTGGAGGCGAATCCAAACATGGTTGATAATCCCTACGATCGCGTAAATGATTTTGGTTCGGTCAAGATCTCACTGGCAAGCCCCAACGACATCCGCTCGTGGAGCTTCGGTGAAGTCAAGAAGCCCGAAACCATCAACTACCGAACCTATCGTCCTGAAAAAGACGGTCTGTTCTGTGAACGCATCTTCGGCCCCGAACGTGACTATGAATGTGCCTGCGGTAAGTACAAGGGCACCAAATTCAAAGGCATTATCTGTGACCGCTGTGGTGTAGAGGTTACGGAAAAGAAAGTACGACGTGAGCGTATGGGGCATATTGAGCTTGTTGTGCCAGTAGCCCATATATGGTACTTCAAATCACTGCCAAACAAA
>JBICHS010000513.1:0-5563 GCA_043101135.1 Phycisphaeraceae bacterium JB051 | reverse complement strand
ACGCACATAGCCACGATGAAGCTCCACGCCCGACTCCATCGCCTGACGGTAAAACGATTCGCGACGCAACAGCAAATCACGATGCGGTCGATGGTCTTCAACGTTATGCAGGTAAGCAATACGCCGATGCCCAAGCTCAATGAGAAACGATAACTGTTCATCAATGACCTGATCCGCATTGGTGCAAATCGCATTGCTCGGGATGTGAAACCCCATGGGATAAAGATTGATCACGGATAAATACGCATGCGTCAAATCACGCAGCATGGACATATCCGAAAGCCCAACCGTCAGACAGGCTCGACAGTCAGGATCGTTGCACAAATCTTCAACCATCTGCTCTTCGTGGTCAGCATCCAGTTGGGCATGAAAATAAAGTTCATAGCCACGTTCCGCAGCAACCTGTTTGATTGCTGTGATCAACTCACCATGAAAACTGTTGTCCAAAGGCTCATTGTCAATGAGCATCTCATACAGCTCATGGCTGACATTGAAGTAGATCACGTCCAGCCGATTGACTTTGGGCACGGCCTTTTCAGAGCTCGGCCGAAACAGGCCACTCTTGGGACGGGCATCAACGAGCTTGAACTTCTCATACTGTCGAACCACGCGCGTCACCGTCTGAGGCCCGACCTTGCATTGCTCCATCAACTGTCGAACCGATGGCAACGCACCACCAGGTGGCGAACTGCGCAGACAGCGTTCGAGAAAACGAGCAACCAGATGATCAGTGGAGGGTTTTGCCATACGTGAAGTCTAATCAAAAAATTTGAATCAAAATCATTGACTCATCGATATCTGTTATTATAATTAAAATAAAATAACAGTCAAGCACGGTAAATAAATGTTATTCTTAATTTGAATTGGAAAGCTCCATCAAATGAAGTACACGAACCCCAAAGCTTTCACCCTTATTGAACTGTTGGTGGTCATCTCGATCATCGCATTGCTGATTTCGATTCTGCTGCCTGCGCTGGGCTCGGCCCGAAAGGCAGCACGTGCCACCGTGTGTCTGACCAACGTCCGCGCGGTCGGTCAGATGGATCATATTTATGCAAGCGACTACAACGGCTACATGCAGACGCCTGAGAGCTTCTCAGCATTGGGCTCTTCTGCCACGCCGACACGTTGGTATCAAACCCGACCACCCCAGATCACCAGTGCTTCCCCGTTGGTCCTCACTGGCAACACCTATAAGAATGCACTGCGTGCCTTGTATCCGTATGGCTTACTCAAGCTCAATCCCGCCAGCTTTTGCCCGGAAATGGATTTTGGCGTCCCACTTTCTGATGAAGTGATCAAAGGCCTCATTGACTACAAAGGCCGCTTTGCCTACTGCTACCGTCTCTCCACCACCGGCTACTACGGCACGGGCAATGCCACCGTCGATGGATCCCTGCTGCGACTGGAAAATATGACCTCAGCACGCTGGCAACGCTTTGACGCCCGCATCGATCCCAACCCGTTTACCACAGGCGATGAAGTCCTCACAGGACCGCGTAACGCCAGTGCGGTGGCATACAATCTCTACGTCAATCCACAGGATACGCTCAACATTCGCCATGCCGCCCTCCCGACGTTTTACTTTGATGGCTCAGGCAAGATGATGGCAAGAGGCGAGTATCTCGATCGCACGGAACAGCTACCTTAATCCACGCTCCCAACGACTAAAAAAATGCAACCCCCATACTCAGACAGCTTCTATTCAAGGAGCTGTCTTTTTCATTTGCCTCACCCCCTATCATGATTTGCAAAATACCAGCGAGGAAATTTTCTCAATCTTATCCCGCTTCCTATCTTCTCATTCCAAATGAGGGAATCTGAAAACTTGCTGGCAAATGATGGTTGACCTGTTTAAGGCCAGAGTTATCATGAATGCCAAATCAGAGAAAATAATTTCTCAGTTTGAACGACCAAGCAAACTCACGTCCACGACCATCAGGAGTTGGAACATGAAAATCGTCGACATGCGCGTCCGTACCGTGGCCATCCCGTTGACCTGCCAATTGCGTCATAACACCGGCGTGCATCCGGGCTATTTCCTGCGAACTGTCCTGGAACTCATCACCGATGAAGGCATTGTCGGTCTGGGTGAAGTCGGTGGCGGTGACCAACGTGCAGCATTAACCAAACTCAAGCCCCGCATCATCGGTCTCGATCCATTTCACCTGGAAATCATCAAGCTCAAGGTCCTGCGTTCCATCTACTATCTGTCCAACTCCCGCCTGTATGGCGCGATTGAAATGGCATGCCTGGATATCCAGGGCAAAGTGCTCGGCCGCCCTGTCTCGGACCTGCTCGGTGGTGCGGTGTACAACAAGATTCCGATGATCGCGTACCTGTTCTGGCGTTACGATCGTGCATCGGATGGCAAGGATGACACCTGTGCCGAAGACCAGGCAGCATGGTGTCGTGAACTGCACGAAACACTGGGCGTCAAAAGCATGAAACTCAAAGCCGGTGTCATGGCTCCTGAAGAAGAAGCGCGTGTCCTTGAACTCATCCGCAAAGATTTGGGTGATGACTTTGGCATGCGAATCGATCCCAACGGTGTCTGGAGTGTGCCCACTGCCGTGAAAATTGGTAAACGCCTTGAACCCTTGGCCATCGAATATTTCGAAGACCCAAGCTGGGGACTCAACGGCAACGCGGCAGTCCGCGAACAAATCCGCATCCCTATCGCAACCAACATGTATCCCAACCGATTCGACGACCTTGCACCGGCGATCAAGATGGGCAGCATCGACATCGTCCTCACCGACATTCACTACTGGGAAGGCCCCAAGGGTGTGAAAGATTTGGCAGCGATCTGTCAGACCTTCAACCTCGGCGTGGCCATGCACTCCGGTGCCGAGTTCGGCATTGAACTCGCTGCCATGCTGCATACCGCTTCGGCCATCCCGCAGATGACCTTTGCTGGCGATGCCCACTATCACTACCTGGCAGACGATATCATCGTCGGTGGCTTGATGAAATACGAAGACGGCTGCATCAAAGTCCCCACCGGCCCGGGTCTGGGCGTTGAACTCGACGAAGACAAGATGGCAAAATACGAACGCTACTTCGAGGAAAAAGGCGACTACTACGCCCGTTTCCATCAAGACCCCAAACGCCCCGACTGGTTCCCCATCGTCGGCGGCCAGTAAATCCAACACACATACAAACCACCAATGCAAAACAAGCTCGGACATCCGGGCTTGTTTTTTTATGGTTTGATATTCAATGGTGGCTACAAATCAAGCAAGCGCAATAAGGGAATACATCTCACTCACCTGCGCGGTATTCACAGAGTTCGAGAATGTTGCCTTCAGGGTCTTTGAAATAGACCAGTCGTTTGCGGACATCGCCTGCATATTGCACTTGCCCTGAGGGGACAGTCATCACATCACTGCCAAAGGCAACACCACGAAGTGTTAAACGTTCGACAATCGTGTCAATATCCTGCACCGCAAAGGCCATGTGCCGAATACCCACCGCGTTGGGTTGGTCCTGATCGCCCGGGTCAATGCGATGCGGATTCTGATAGTCGATCAGTTCAATGCGTAGCCCGCTGCCATCACCGACTTGAAGATAAATCACACGTGCTTTAACGCCTTGAAGTCCGACGACTTGGTCGATCCACTTGCCGGAGATCACCACGTCTTTGGTGACGCGGAGCCCAAGACACTGCGTGTAAAATTCGATCATGGGGTCGATCTGGCGAACGACGATATTGATATGATCAATGGCTTTGAGCATGTTGCTTGACCAGTTTTTCAATCTTCTTGCGGTTGGAGACAATCATTTCAAGCTGTTCAGGCCAACACAAACTCGGCAGCTTATCAATCGCAAACCAGACCGAGGGCGCGTGACGCGGGTCGGTGGGTTTGGATTCGATTTGCTCGGTGTAGAACAGGAAATAATGCTGCGTCACCCATTTGGTCTTTGCACCATTTAAGCGCGATTTCACATCCAGGTCAGCCAGCCATGTGAGTTGGTCAAAACCGGCTTCTTCGTGAATTTCTCGCTGGGCTGCTTCACGGATGGACTCACCCGGATCAACGCCACCTTTGGGTAAGACGAAGTCGGTGTAACCATCCTGCTGTCCCAGGGCGATGAGCACCTTGTCATCTTCCATGCGAGCGACAATGCCCCCTGCTGCAAGACGATCAGGAACCCCATCGGGACGCACATACCAACTCGAATCAATCACGCTTGGACGACCTTTCTGAGTTTGTCTTCGGTTTCGGGGCTGCCCAATTCCGATTTACCAAAGCCCTTGATCGCACCGACATTCACAGCCTGATCCTGGGACTCTGCAAAGTTGGAGATGAGCATCATCTTCGGGGCAGCAGATTCCTGAGCCATCTTGCCAATGAGTTCAATGCCACCTTCGACATCAAACATGCCATCGAGCACGCGGTTGACCAATAGCAGGGTTTTGTCATCAGCTTTGGCAACCAGATCTGACTGGTCATTGGTCGCATTGACAGCGACATCAGGAAACAGCTGCTGCATTTTGGACTTGAGCATAAAGGTATCGGGGACACAGTGTCCAACGAGTAAAATTTGTTTAAGCATCATGCACCTCCATCAGGCGGTTAATCAAGGTGTGTTGTTATCAACACGTGACATTGTTACGAGTGATTTAAGGGCCGTTTTTATTCCCGGTGATTAAATCTCACGAAACAAACGAGCACAATACAACTTGAAATCCATCGCTTCCCAGAACCGCGTCGACAATGGGTTCGCTGCGAGCAGGATCAACTCAGCACGATCAATCTTGCGTGACTTGAACCAGGTCAGAACATGCTCCGTTAACAGTCGACCAATCCCTTGCCTGCGTACATCCGCGGAGACTGCAAGATCGCTGATCATCCCGAAACGACGATGGACAAAGATGGGCGGGCGCTGCTCGATTTTAGCCATGATGTAGCCCACAATCTGCCGGTCGATCACCGCCACGTAAACCTTGGCCTGACGACTGCTGATATGCGTCTGCAAATGTTGGACAAAATATTGGTCACTGTTATCGGTGATAGCAAAGTACGGATCATGCTCAGCGTGATACGCCATGAACGCACGCCAGAGTTTACAGATTGAATGAACGTCACTTTGCCTAGCAGAACGGATGTGCACGTGGGATCGAGACATTTAGCTGTTGACCCAACGCTTGAATACGGTGAGCATGGCCTGCTGCATTTTCTTCTCTTCGACAAGTTTTTCCTGGAAGAGTTTGACGTCACGCATGGTGACGACTTTGAACACCTTGCCGGTGGTCGCGCGGAAGGTGTGAACCTTGAGGTCCCCCTTCTGAATCGCCCGAGCAATGCGGGATGGCTCAGACTTGGTGAGTTTGGGGAGCATCTCCACGGGGACGGGGTCACCGAGTTTCTTAAACCAGTTGTACAGCGACATTTTGTTCTTGATATCGAGTTTACGATCTGCCATGCTCAGACTCACTTGCGTGTTAATCCGTGGGTTTATTTTGTGACCTGTCAGCAATCGTGTGAACCATGTTGTGTTCACGATTTGCCGCGATGATCAGTTGAGGGGATAAGTAACCGCCCTGTCTTTACCATCG
>JBICHS010000512.1:0-7759 GCA_043101135.1 Phycisphaeraceae bacterium JB051 | reverse complement strand
AGTAACTTCCGACTCGCCAAGCAATTTTCCATGTGGCATACCGTCCAGACCGTCCCCTTCGGCACACCAGATGTCGACGAAGTAAACAAGCGATTCAACAAGCAGGACGCCGCGACGGTCATGAACCTCGTCTGGCCACGTCCCCTGAAAATCACCGCCATCCGCTTCACCCCCGTTCTCGCCAAGCCCGGCAAGCGTTGGGGTGGACTCTACCCCCCCGCTGAACGCACTGCCATGAACGAACGCGGTGAAGGCAAGCTCGTCTTAACCCAACTGAGCTGGGACACCGTCGACAGCAAAGATGCCAACTTCTACTCCGTCATCTCCGACCGACTTCGCTTTGGGCGTAACCAACCGGCAACGCTCTTCGTCGATGACCTGATTGTCGCCCGTGAAAAAGGTGACTGGGATCAGCCGCTGCGTTATCAGCTTCAACTCTTTGATGGCTATGCAGGCAAACTACTTTGGCAAACCGATAAAACACTGGCCATCGACCTGCGTGATCCGGCAGCACTCTTTGCCAATCGCATCGAACTGCCCAAGGTTCCAACCGGACGTTACTTCATCAAATCCATCGTGTGGGACAGCAACCAATCCGTCCGCGATGAACGCACGCTCCAATGGTGGGTCGCGGTCAGTGATGTCAGCAACTTCACAGCCATCAACCCATCGGCCGTGGGCATGTGGTGGGAAGACGCCCAGGCAGCAAAAACCGTGGACACGCAAAGCACCACGCTTTCACTGCACCTTTCCCAAGCCTATCGCCAATCCATCCCCGACAGCGCCCGTATTCGCATCACCATCAACGACTACAACAAGCAGGAACTGTTCACCAAGGTCTACAAACAGCAGGACAAAATCGACGTCACGTTCCAGACCCAGCCCGGCAAGGATTACTTTGCCATCGCACAAACCCGACGTGGCCCGCAGATTCTTGATCAGCGCATCATCCACATCGGTCATCTCGGCCAATCGGCTATGCCTGACATGGGTAAGTTTGAAAAACAAAGCCGTCCAACGCGCGATGAATTCCTGAAAAACACCGTCCAGCTCCAACCTGAATACCGCGTGCCCACCACGTTCTACGATGGCTATTACCCCTGGTACAACCACGATGACATCGACGCCTACAAGAAGTGGCTCATCCAGGCCAAGACCTTTGAATCGCCGACGATTTGTGTCAAAGCCGGTTGGTCGGACGTTGAGGTTTTGCCTGGCGTTTATCGCTGGGAGAACCTCGATAAACAGGTGATGGCGGTCAAAGACTCGGGCATGAAGATCATGTTCGCCTACACGCCCTATGCTTCGAGCCCATGCGTGCCGATCTGGCTTCAAGTGCAGGCCCAGCAGGATCACCGTGGTGATTACAAGGACCGCTTCTCCTATCGCTACAGTTGCATGAGTCCGAACTACGGCCCCAACCGCGAGACGTTCTGGCACGCCGTCGCCAAGCGTTATGCTCATCTGCCGTGGGTGATTGGTTACCGCATTTACACCCCCGCCATCACCAGTGGTGTCGATCCGCATGTCCGTCGCATGGGTTACGCACCGGGCATGCAGCAGGCCTACGCCAAGTGGCTTAAAGCGCGCAATCTCCCGGTTGAACCGATCGCGCCGGTGATGAATGTCGACGGTGTTCACATCAACAACATGCCTGCCGACTTCTCGCAAAGCTGGCAGAACACCGCGTTGTTCTTCTCCGACTGCATCATTCAAAGTGACATTTCACTTGCCAAAGCCATTCGCGAAATTGACCCAACGGGCTTGATTCAACTGGACCGTAAAAATGAGCCATGGGCGATTGAACGCATCATCCCCGAGCTTGCCAAGATGGACATCGCTTTGAAAAACGAAGCTGCACCAGTCTTCCGCGATGCAATGCTTCAGAGCATGTGCGTGCAGGCCGGTGTTCCTTATCTTCAAGAGCTTCACCGCCATGTTCCCACCAGCCGATCCATCAGCGATGCGACATCGTATTTCAGTTCCTATTTATCCGAGACGAATTTCTGGCTATTGCGTTGGAGCACTGAATCCTTTGAAAATCCGGGCAATCATCCGGTCCATGCCAACTTCGCCAAGCCACATGGCTATCAGTATGCGGTTGATTCACTCGATGCCTGGCAGGCATACATGCAGGGCGACAGCTACGAACCGCAGGTTCTGGTGTTTGGCTCACGACTCAGTAACCAGATCGCCGGCGAACGTCGCGGGTATTACCATGCCATCGACGGCCTGCTGACCTATCAGGCGATGGTCGAACAGCACCAGGTTCCAACACATTTTGCAGATGAACATTGCAGTTGGGTCGACCTGAACAAGTTCAAACTCATCCTGCTCTGCGGCATGGTGCATGACGAGAAAACCATTGAAAAACTAGTCAGTTTTGCCAAGCAAGGCGGCATTCTCGCGTTGGTTGCCGATGCAGCAACGCGTTTGCCCGATGGATCAGCCTGTGATCTGCGCAAGCAATTGGCAGGCATGCCCAACGTGGTGAGCCTTGAAGCACCGCATCGCATGCAACTCAAACGCGCGGAGCTCGACTGGGCCTGGCCGTTTGAACACGATCACAAACAGATCGACCAACTGCTCAAGCAAGCCAAGGTCACCCGCCCTGCCAAGGTGATCACCGACAGCGACCCGGCATTTCAGGTTCAACTGCGCAAAACACCCGATGGCAAAAAAATCTACGTTGCTGTCATGCGCAATTGGCATGGCTGGTATCGCAACAACATCGAGTTCGAAGAACAGCTCAAAGCCAAATGGGGACTGGGCACCGGCAAGCTGCTGATCAATGCCATCCCCGACGGGAAATGGCAAGTAACGCAGCTACTTCGAGACAAACGCGATCTGGGTGTCATCGACGTCAAGCAAGGCCCGTTATCCATTGACCTTCAACCCGCGTTAGGTGGGCAAGTCCAAATCTTTGAACTGACTGCCAAATAAAAACAGGAATAGTGATCATGACACAAACAAGCTCAAAACCCCTGAAAAACAAGGCTTTCACCCTTATTGAGTTGTTGGTGGTGATCTCCATTATCGCATTGCTCATTGCCATCCTGCTACCTGCATTGGGCAAAGCCCGTGAGTCGGCATGGAGCGTTCAATGCTTGTCTCAGGTCAAACAAATGGGCATCGCGCAGACAGCCTACAACGGTGATAACAACGGCTACTTCACGCCAAGCTCGCTGGAAACCGGCGATCAGTACGGCCTGTGGGGTTACCTGCTTTGGGAATATGTCGGCTATTCCAAATCCAAATTCAATGTCACCGATAATGACTTTGATGTGACTGCTGGTGAAAAAGACACCAACATTTTCAACTGCCCGGTAACACGCATCAAAAAAACCAGCACACCCAAGACACCGCTTAGCGCAGCCTACGGCGCAAGTGGATTCAAGTCCTATGGCGTGAACATCACTCTGCATCAACGTGACGGCGGCGTGAGTCTTGCCAACGCCAAGAAGGCGCCCACGCATGAACGGGACATCACCAATCTCTCGCGCATGGTGCTCATTGCAGAAAGCAAAGTCTACTTCACCCGAAGCAATGAGTTTCATGGCAACGAAGGTTTGATCCCACACATGGGGGGCACGAACTTTCTCTACGCCGATATGCATGCCAACAATCTGCGGTATGACCAGATCCCCCCGTTCCAAACTTCGCTGCTGCCCTGGGCAAGTTTATGCCCTGAATTCTGGACGGGTCGGCCGTGATCAACCACGCTTAGCAACAAGGAATTTTTTACCACAGAGGTCACAGAGAGCACAGAGAATTTAAACCGACCAAGACAAAGGATCTTTTCAAACTCCGTGTCCTCTGTGACCTCTGTGGTAAAAAAATGCCTTAAATACAGCCTAGTACGTCTTGAGCGATGCGGGCGTGCGTATCTCTACACCAAGCAAACAACTCCCCACAAAGGTTTGAATATGCTTAAGTCTCTCTTCGTATGCACCTTGTTTTGTGCATTTTTTGCAACGCTGATGACCACGGAGTCGACCTTGGCTCAGACCACGCTGCGTCCCAAGATCATGATGGCTCATGCAATGCAGTGGTCCATGCCGGGCTCGGATCGATTTAGTCGTGATCCGTTTCAAGCAAACAAAAAGCAGAGTTATTACGAAAACGCGCCACTGGTTTTCCCGGTTGATGACAAGGACGACGGCGCGTTGATCCAAACCTTTCTTGATGCCAAAGCATCCGGACTCGACGCGGTGAATATGCATGTGCACAACGAGAACCCGCAGCAGCTGCGCAAGCTCATGCACCGTTTGCTTGATGCAGCCAAGGCAAGTCAGACCGACGTGAAAGTCTTCCCGTTAATCGCGGGCATTATGAAGCAGAAGAACTTTGAGCAGTTTCTCAAGGTGATGTGGGAAGACCTGTACACGCGAGAGCATCCCAACTTCCTGCGTATCGATAACAAGCCGGTGATCATCACCTATGCGCATCGCCCTGCCAGGCAATGGGAAGTTGCCAAAGCCAACGCCAAAGCCGTGGGAGGCGAGTTCTTTCTGATCAATGACACAAGCTGCCTTGAGATTGGTGTGACTGAGAATGTCCCCACTGATCGCTTGCATGATGGTATCGAAGCTGTCGACGGGCTTTACTACTTTGCATCAGGCACGCTGGGTTTACCCGGTCATGACAAGGGACCGTTAGCCAACTTCATGAAGTTCGGCCATAGCTTCAATCCCCCCAAGTACACCGGCGCCAGCATTCGCCCGGGGTACATCGGCACGACACGCGTGGGCAACCTGCTCTCACCACGAGCCACGTCCCTGTTCCGCAAGCAGTGGCTTGAAGCCATCGACAACAATCCGGACTTCATCCACTTGACCACCGTCAATGACTACGGCGAAGGCACCAGCCAGGAATGCTCGGTTAACAACTCGTTTACCTACATTGATCTGAACCGCTACTTTGCTCATCGCTGGAAGACAGGCAACTGGCCAGCTCTCGAAAAACCCCAGGCTTTTCTGAGCTATCGCAAAGCGGTTGTCGTCGGTGAACCGGTCACGTTTGAACTGGTTTATCTCACTGCCAACCAGACGAATCAGAAGATCGATGCAAGTCTCAAACTCCAATTGCCACAGGGCAAAACCGCCCAACTCAAACCAATCAACACCGAGCAACTGCCCGGTCATGTCGTGCTTCATTTCGAGTTAACCGACGGCGTGAGCCAGGACGGCTTTGGTATCCCAAGCGTGACGATGACCTCCGACAGCAAGCCGATCGCGTTACCCGAAGCTGATGGTGGTGCGTTTACGATTGTGCGTAACGGTGAAGAAGTTGTTCGCCGTTGGCTGCGTATGCCACTGCATCGTTTGGCTGAAAATATTGATATCAAAATGGTGCTCAAAGGCTCACCTGCCAATCTGTATCCACGGACAATTTTCCTTGAGAACGTGCCCTGGGAGAAGACTGCTGGCTACATCATTGAGCGTGGCGGTCACAGCTTGAATAAACCCACCGATGCCAAACCCATCAAGGAAGACTTTGGTTTTCTGGAGATGTTTGATGAAGGCTTTGGGCACGCTCCGATGAAATTCACCGACGTGAAAACCAAGCGTCGCGTGGTGGACATCAGGGATCGTTACACCGCGGCGATTCGCTTCAAGGACAACACCATTGCCTACGCCAAACCGGCCATGATGGATGCGCCGCATGTTGATCCAGCGACGGTGATGGACCTGATCATCCAGCCGCGTCGCGGACTTCTGCGGGATCGCGGGATGTACAACCGTGACCAGAGTATGCAGGATCAGGAACCTGCGACCCGGCCGGTGATCGCACGCCCCAGAAACGGTAAGCCGTGGATCATGCGCTTTGATGGCAAGGATGATTACCTGAGCTTCGGCCCATTGAACATGCCCGCAGGCCCGTTGACGTTGGCCATGTGGGTACGCCCTGAACTGATGGATCAGCCTTCAGTGATATGTGATCAGAAAGGCGCAGCCATGGGTATCGCGATCCTCAAGGATCAAACCATTCAACTGCTGCGTGTGGACATCAACCGCCAAGCCGTTTGGCTTAAGGGGCAGACACCGTTAGCGCCCAAGCGTTGGCATTATGTGGTCGGTGTGTATGACGGACGGAACATGCAGCTGTATGTCGATGGCAAAGCGGATGGACAGCCTGTCCCTTGCCGCGGGTTAAGGACGGATGAGGGATTGGTGATTGGTCGTGGTGCAGCATTGCCACACATGCTTGCGCAGTTCAAGCCTGAAAAACAGGGCTTTTTCAAGGGCGATCTCGCACGCTTTCAAATTCTGCAACGCGCGCTGGCAGCGGACGAGATTGAAGCGATCTACCATCAGCAGCAGTCGGACTTCTAAAACGGGATGCGACCCGTCAGATTCACTCCCGTTGGTCATTCATCTGGCGGCTTGTGTTTTAGGAATCGACGTGACGGCGACCGTGCAGGGCGTCGCCGAGCACAGCTTTGCTGACGGTGTCCAGTGATGCGCCGACGGGAAGGCCGCGAGCAAGACGGGTGAGGGTCACGCCGAGCTTGTTGAGTTGGTCTGCAAGGTACAGTGCTGTGCCGTCACCTTCAGCGGTGGGATGCATACCGAGGATGACTTCGCGGACATCCTGTTTTTTCACGCGGTCAAGCAGGGCATCGAAATTCAATTCACCGGGGCCGATGTCATCCAATGGACTGAGTCGTCCCATCAAGACGTGATACACGCCATTGTACTGGCCGGTGGTTTCCAATTGCACGATATCGCTGGGCTTTTCGACCACGAGAATGGTTTGGTGATCACGTTGATCATTCACGCAGATCGGGCAGGGATCGGTATCGGTGGCATTGCCACACGCACTGCAGATTTTCAGATTGATGGCAAAGTCACGTATCGCATCAGCCAATTGCACGGTCTGATCGCTGGGACTTTTAAGCAGGTGAAAGGCAATGCGTTCAGCCGAACGTCGGCCGACACCGGGCAACGTGGAGAGCTGATCGATGAGTCGATTCAGTGCAGGTGATTGCGTGGAAGGTTTGGGGGACTTTGCCATGCCATGAGTATAGTTTGTTATTCGAGCTTTGGGAGTCGCGCTAAACCGCAAGCGGTTTTAAAATCCGAAATCCGAAATTATTCTATACTCATGTCCATGAAACCTGATTCCCCCGTCTGTCTTTGTTTTCATGTGTCCAAGCGGAAGATCGTCAATTACTGCAAGCGTGAGAATCCGCCGGTGGCAAGTTTGATCAGTGAATGCCTGTCTGCCGGGACAGGGTGTGGCTGGTGTGTGCCGTTCATCAAGCAGTTACATCAGCAGGTCAAAGAAGGTCAAGATGATCCGGATATCAACATGAGTAACGAGGAATACGCGTCCGGTCGTGCGGGTTTTCGCAATCAATCTCGCGACAAGGACGAAAAATAATTCAAAACGGACGTCTTTGAGCAAATTTGGCGAAACTTTGGGCCGAAGTTGTGCGTAGGGATAGGAAACGGGTGACCGTTGGGTTATGATGAATAGACCACACACGGCCCCATGCCCACTTACCTCGGGTCAACAGGGAGTACCCATGGCAGCCTTTGCCTTGCACCAACTGATTGTGGCAACCGCCCTGACACTGGACTTCGCCTTCATGTTCTGGGCGTTGCGTCGCTACACTGCTACCGGCGAGAGCATGTTGCTTTGCGGTGCGATCGGCTCAACGTTTTTGACAGTGATCATGGTCAGCTACCTGGTGTACTTCAATCGTCGCATGGCCTTGATCAATCACCTTTGTCACACGCGTTGTCAGCATCCT
>JBICHS010000511.1:0-3641 GCA_043101135.1 Phycisphaeraceae bacterium JB051 | reverse complement strand
CTGATCACCCCAACGTCAACTTGACAATTCCGCTGAAAAACAAGAGGATACCACGCTACAACCACCCCGGTGAGATGGCGGAGCGGTTGAACGCACCGGTCTTGAAAACCGGCGTAGGCCTCGGTCTACCGTGGGTTCGAATCCCACTCTCACCGCTTCTTCTGGCCGAAAATCGCCGTTTTTTACGGGTTTTTCGGCCTTTTTTGTTTCTGTCTCATCCGGTCTCTCAAACGCCGGTTGTCTCATGGATTCTCCCGAAATGTCATGATTGCGTACATTGGGTGCCGAATCGAATGCCGAGCCTTTTGTATTGGACGTGGGTGTTGAGACTAGGGTGATGTGATGTTTTCATGCGGCTATGAATTACGGCGAGGTCCTGTTGCTCAGCGTTGACAGTGGACCGTGAATCATTGGTGAGAATCGATCGTTGCGATCGATTACGGTGCGTTGCTGTGACGGTTGAACGGGTGTTAATGCGAAATGAAGTGCCTGCAGGCATTGCAGCTTATGATTGCAATATGGGTTTTATCGCAGTAACCACAGTGCACTCATGTACCCGCCGCCGGTCATATTTTGAGCATCTGCTTGAACCACTTCGCGACTGGTTTTGCCATCTGGTGAGACGACAATGATACGTGAGAGAAATGACTTGCTCCCCGGCTGGGGATTAAAGACGATCTGCGTGTAAGCCAACATGGAGGTGTCGTCAGTGTAACCGGCAGCACCAAGCGGATCACTGAGCCAAATCGGTTGGACATTGGCTGCATTGGATTGCGTCCCGAAACTCACTTCAATGCCACGATCACGCGGCTGGCCAATGCTGTCAGCTGGATAGACCGTGATGGTTGGCTGGCCATCGGTTCCCTGGGGAATGGCAACCGCTAGATACTTTTTGTTGGGTGATAGTGTGGCAGTGTTTGGGCCGGGACGACTTATGGGCGTGCGTTGCTGGCTCTGCAGATCAATTCGCCAGAGTTGTGACTGGTTGTCAGAGTTCGTTTGACTGACGACCAGATACTGATTGTCGGCCGACCAATTGGGATAGCTGCCAAGCCCCAGATCGTGAACCTGTTGTGTTGCCAAATCCATCCAGATCACTCGGTGTTCGATCATCCCACCTGGTTGGGCTCGGATCAAACTCATCGCAACGCGTTTGTTATCCGCAGACCATGCAGGATGAACCAGGATTCCCCGTGTTTGGTAGAGCGTTGTTTGCTGCCCGTTTCGCAGGTCCATATGAATGAGTTTGGAATGACAATCTCTGGCAAGTTGCCTGGCGGATGTGGCATGCGGCAACACAGGACGCGCGACATAAAGCATTTGATGCCCATCCGTTGAAACGCACGGATCCAGTTCGTGACCTGGCGCGTCAGTCAATTGAATCAATTGGGCCTTTTGTGGATCAGATTCACCCAGATACAGTGCAAAAAGATCAAAAGCCTCATGGGGCGCAACGCGATTGGACGCAAAAACCAAATACCGCCCAATCGGCAAAACACGCTGGGCATCCACTTCGTACGGCAAAGATTGACAGCCCGCCAAGACACCCAAGGCGCCCAAAACAGCTAATGTGGCGATGCTGATCCGATTTTTCCGCACAACTCTCTCCAACATGAAACTTTTCTTGAGAATCAATCTCCATTATATTGCATCTCGTTCTCAATTGGCTATTCTACGTGACATTGGAGACAAAAAACTCCAATGTTTGCCCAATGGTGTCCATTGGAGCGACAGTTCACGCACGGTTGCAATCAGCAGGCCCTAAACGGGCTGTCAATGACAAGATCGAACCGGTTTTACGATCGCTTGAGTCACATCATCGACACGGCTGATCGCTACAGGATTTGCGAACGACATGACAGAAAGATGCTCCAAGTGAAAGCAACTACCATAATATTGAATCAAAAACGTGTTGTGCGGGGAATTTTCACCCTCAGTCTTTTGCTGGCCATGCTTCTCACCACCGCAGTGGGGGCGCAGCCGACGAATTCCGATGCCCAGGAAAAGCCCGCAGCATCCTCATCCACTCATGAGTCGGCAGGCTCATCGACCAATCCGGCAACCCAAACACAACCGCCCTATCAAACCGGTCAACCGACTGCCGGTGTTAACGATCCGTTCTCCATGCCGATCAATGATGTGACCCCCACCCGTTTTATCCCGGCACCGGAGGGCAGCCCGTTTCCCAAAATCACACTGCGAGGCATCGTCATCACCAAAGATCAAACGCAATCACCGATCGCCTTGATCGAAGTCGCTCAATACGGCACCTATGTGGTTCGAACAGAAGATACCATCAGCCTGCAAAAGATCACACGGGGCAAGCCGGATGACAAATCCGTGATCCGTATCGTAGCCATCAGCCGCACCGATGTCACCGTGCAGATGGGAAGTCTTGGGGAGAAGCTCATTGTTCGCTAAACACGTAATAACCGCTGTATTCCCAATGCTCCAACGCGGCCTTGTTTGTCTGTGCCTGTGTTGGGCGTTACTGCCTGCAACCCTTAACGCACAGCCCGTCGAGCCGATGCGTTTTGAGATGCTCGAATTCAAAGCCGCCCAGATGGGCAGTGTCGCGCGCACGCTCTCCGAAGCCAGTGGCGTGAACATCGTCGTCAGCCCCAAAGCTGCAGCCTATCCCATCACGGTCTATCTGAATAACATAAGCATCGACGATGCCATCGACCTGATTACGCGGACCAACAATCTCTTTTACCGACGCGTCGGCGATAACATCTATCGCGTGATGACCGTCGAAGAGTTTCAGTCCAATCTGCACTTTGTCAACAAGCAGAAAATTCGCGTCTTCGAACTCAAACACCCCAACCCCGTCACGGTCGGCACGGCTATCGAAGACCTCTTTGGCGGGCGTGTGGAAATGAGTATCAGCGATGACGACGAAGACGAACTGCAAGTCTCCGGCGGGGGTATCTCAGGCAACAACAATAACAGCAGCTCTTCAAACCGATACAGCAATTCGTCCGATCGCTATTCCAGCAGTTCCTCTTCCAGCCGATACAACTCCGGCCGATATGGATCGGTCAATGCCAGAGCACGCAACGCACAAATGCAGCAACTCACCGCGGATCAGTTGGCCCAACTCACACAGGCTGATCCCACCGGCAAGCTCGACCTGGCGCAGCTGGAAACCGGCATCGGCGAGGAAATGATCTACGTCAGCGTTGTCAAGCAGCATAACCTCATCTCCGTGAGAACCACCGATGACAATGCGCTGCGGGACATCGAAGAATTGATCAAGCAACTTGACCGCCCCATGGCACAGGTGCTTTTGGAAATGGAATTACTCGAAGTCAGCCTCACCGATGACTTCACCTCACTGTTTAACTGGTCTTTTGCAGGCGGCCCCGTTGCTGAAGGCGGTAACCCGCTGGATGTCAATGCAACGGTCTCCAATCAATCGGTCCTGGGGCTGGGGAACTTTGCTTTAGGCGGCGGAACCGCGGTCTACCAGTTCCTGGATAACAATCTCCGCGTGCAGGTTGAAATGCTCAAGCAGGACGGCCGCGTTAACACCATTGCTACGCCATCTGTCCTTGCAACCAACAACCGTGAATCGCGGCTCTTCGTTGGCACCGAGCAACCCGTCCGCGTGGGTGTCGATGCTGAGGTTGCTGCTGAAG
>JBICHS010000510.1:0-7037 GCA_043101135.1 Phycisphaeraceae bacterium JB051 | reverse complement strand
CTCAGAGTTAAGAGAGAAATAAAATTGATTAAGACAAGCCAAGTGATGATTACAAATGCAGCACAAAGATTATCAGTATTTTTCTTCTCTCCTAGCTCTGAGCTCTCTGCGTCTCTGCGGTAAAAAATGACTTAGTCGAATAACAGTTGGTTTACAGTCGCCAAAGGCTCGAGCCCCAGGTCAGGCCGCCGCCCATGCCGATGAAGAGCACGAGGTTGCCTTGTTTGAGGCGGTTTTGTTCAGTCAATTCGTGTAAGCAGATCGGCACGCTTGCAGCAGATGTATTGGCGTAGCGGTCGATGTTGATGTACAGCTTGTCTTCAGGCAGGCCCAACTTATCACGAGCAGACTCGAGAATGCGGGCATTGGACTGATGGGCGACGATCATGTCCAGATCACTGACCGTATAGCCGGTGGCTTTGAGGGCTTGATCGACACACTTACGGAAGGTGCTGACCGCAAACTTGTAGACCTCGCGTCCATTCATCTGCAAGGTGTTGAATGTGCCACTGAACACGCCGTTGTCATTTTCAGGGATGTCCGCATCGCAGCGGGGGATGTACAACTCACGCCAACCCGCACCGTTGGAGCCCATTGTCTGATACAGACAGCCGGCGTCAGGACGATCCGTTGCTTGAAGGATCGCAGTCCCTGCACCGTCACCAAAAAGCACGCATGTCCGACGGTCATTCCAGTCAACAGCTTTACTGAGTACTTCACTACCAACCACCGCCACAGTCTTGTAGCCGCCGGCCTTGATCAGGGAGTAACCCAGGTTCAGGGCATAGACAAAGCCACTGCATGCAGCGGAGATATCCATTGCACCAGCGGGTGTCGCACCGATCTGCTCAACAATGCGAGCGCCGGTGTTGGGGCAATTCATTTCAGGGGTCATCGTCGCACAGATCAGCAGATCAATCTCCGTCGGATCAATCCCGGCGTTGGCAATGGCCTGATTTGTGGCATCGACAGCCAGTGTGCGGATGTTCTGACCTTCGGTCACCACAAAACGCTGACGGATGCCCGTGCGTTGGCTGATCCATTCGTCATTGGTGTCAATGGAATCAGACAGGTCGTCGTTGGTGACAACCTTGCCCGGCTTGGCCTTGCCTGTACCGATAATGGCAACACCTGCGGGAATGGTGATGGTAGTGGCTCGTTGAGCCTCTGATTCGTTGGACGGCACGATTAAGCTGCCCCTTCGTCGACAGTTTCGTATTTCTCAAGCGTTTCGACAATGCTTTGGTTGACTTGTTCCTTGGCAAAGCGAATCGAGGTGCGAATGGCCGCGTAGATCGAACGGGCTTCGCTGGAGCCGTGACAGATCACGCAGATGCCGTTGGCACCAAGCAGCGGGGCGCCGCCGTATTCGTGATAGTCATGCTTCTTATAGATGCTCTTGACCACCGGCTCAAAGCGGGCAGCCAATTCGGGATCGTGTTCGAAGATTTCAGCGGCAATGGTCTTGAACAGACCCGACGCCAAACCTTCAGCAAGCTTCAGAACCACGTTGCCTGTGAAGCCTTCACAGATCACCACGTCAGCCTTGCCATCGAAAAGGTCACGACCTTCGGCATAACCGACATAGTTGAGGAACGGATCCTTCTTCATGATCGCAGAAGCTTCTTTGACCAGGGTGTTGCCCTTGGCTTCTTCTGAACCAATGGAAAGCAGGGCGACGCGCGGGTTCTCAATGCCGATCATTTTTTCGGCATACCCGGCGGCCATCAGACCATACTGATGCAAGTGTGTTGCACGCGGCTCAGGGTTGGCCCCCACATCGCAGAGCACCACCGGACCATGGAAGGTCGGCATGACCACGACAATGCCCGGGCGATGCACACCCGGCAGGCGACGCATCGACATCTGGGCAGCGGCAACCATCGCGCCGGTGTTACCGGCACTGATGACGATTTCACAGTGCTCGCCGTCCTTGAGACTACGCTTGCCACCCAAACGTGCAATGCGCACGATTGAACTGTCAGGCTTCGTGCGGATGGCGGTGACCGGCGGGTCATCCATCGCAATCACCTGCGTGGTCGGATCAATGACGATGCGGCTTTCACCAGACAGACCGCGTTCTGCGATCACATCTTTGATGATTGCCTCATCGCCCACCAGGACAAGCTGATCATCGTCTGCCAAGAGTTCCAGTGCATCAAGAGCACCGTCTAAAATGGCATCCGGGGCATTGTCCCCACCCATGACGTCAATTGCGATACGCACTTGTATTAGTCTTCCTTGGACATGTTAAGACGAAGCCCGGGACGGACATAACCACACTCAGAGCATGCTGCGTGGGGCAGTTTGGCCGAACCACAGTTGGGGCAGCGAACCGAGCTGGTCGCCTTAGCACCCTTGTGGGCACGTCCCATCTTGGATTGACTACGCGATTTGCGTTGTACGGGAACCATATCTAACCACCTGTCATTACAGTGTTATACAAAAATTGAACCGTTGCCGGACAATCCATCATGCCGGGTCTGGTCCAAACTAAGGGCATAGAAGGTATCGACGAGACCTTGCCACGTCAAGTGACAGGCGGATAGAATAGCATTGTTTCATGTAATAGACAAGCGATTTAAGTGTTTTACACAGTTCAAATCCGCGTGTCCGATAAGTCATTGAGGAAATAGTCGATGCCGATTTACGAATATAAATGTCAGAAATGTGGTCACGTCACCGAACAATTGCGTTCCATGTCCGCTGCCGATGATGCCACTGCCTGTGAAGAATGCCAGTCCAAAGAGACGCAACGTGTTCAGAGCGTCTTTGCTGCAAACTCCGGTGGACCGTCCGTCCCCGACTGCTGCCCCGCAGGTCCCATGACCGGCGGCGGATGCTGCGGCGGGATGTGCCAGGGACATTGATTGTGCTCGACTTCGTCTTGTTTTTTAAGCCTCCGTTTTTCGGTCGGTTCAATTTCTACCACGAAGACACGAAGAGCACGAAGGTCACGAAGCCAAGACAATTAAATCATTTGATGACATCAAGCCCAAGTCTGAGCCATGCGAAGATTGGGATATCCAGTGCCACCATGTAATTGGGTAATATCCCATGCTTCGCATCTTTTAGCACTTGGCTTTTTGTTTACAAAAAATGTCTTGAAACTCTCTTGTCAATATTCCTTCGTGTCCTTCGTGCTCTTCGTGTCTTCGTGGTAAAAACAAACAGCTCGATTTTCCAATGACGTGATTTCCACAATTCGAAATCCCCCTCAAACCGTGGTATTCTACCCCCATGAACGCAGCCGTTTTTCTGGATCGAGATAACACCATCATTCACAACGATGGTGACCTGGGGGACCCCAAAGAAGTCAAGCTCATTCAGGGGGCGGCTTCAGCCATCGCGTCTCTGCGTGGCTTGGGTTACCTGATCGTCATCGTCACCAACCAGGGCGGTGTCGCGCGTGGCAAGTACGGCGTGGAAGACGTCGACAAGGTTCACGAAAGAATCACCCAACTCGTTTACGAAAATGCCGGTGCCAAGATCGACCGGTTTTATTTCTGCCCGTATCACCCGCTGGGTAAAGTCGAAAAATACACCCGCGAACATCCCTGGCGTAAACCGCAGCCGGGCATGCTCATCCAGGCTCAAAAAGATCTGCAGATCGACATGGATCAAAGCTGGATGATCGGTGATGCACTGCGGGACATCGAAGCTGGTGCCGCAGCCGGTGTTCGCACCATACTGCTCAAGCCTGACGCCCAGACACTGCCGCCACTTAAAGCATCGGAACATGGTGCAGGTGACGAAGCCGTTCGACCAGATTTTGTCGCTTCGACCATTATCGAAGCCACCCGCGTCATTGCTCAGCAGCGTCGCCCGGATCGTGTCGGTGCTGATTGGGAGCCAGCAGGGGAAAAGGTCAACAAGAATCTCAAACCGGCCAACGAAGGCAAGGACGCGGCGGACGCCCCCAAGCGGATGGCCTCCAAGCCGTTTCGCCCGTGGAACGCGCCTGTGAGTGAACAGGTCAGTGTCGAACCAGAGAGTGCACCGGCTGATATCACTGATGAACCTGTTGCGCCGGTAGCTGAAAAAGCCCCCGTCGAGTCTGCGCCCAAGCCCGTGACAGAGCCGCAAGTCACCCCAACGCCTAAGCCTGTCACCGAGCCCAGCAAGCCGCAAGTTAAATCGCCTACCTCACAGCCTGAATTGCAAGCTCCGCCACCAACCCAGTCCGTCGAACCACCGCCACCTGCCCCCAAGCCGACGCAACCTGCCGATGAGTCGGATTTGGATGAGCCTGCTGTTTTGCTGTCTGATCGCGCACCTGCGTCGGATCAGGGGGAAGCGGAGAACGGTGATGAACAGACCTTGCGATTTGATGGCGGTGCCACGCGACTGTTGCGCTTGATCCACCAGGAACTCAAAAACCAGCATGCCCACAAGGGCGAGTTTTCCTGGCTTCGGATGTTCGCTGCCATGTTGCAGTTGATCGCCATCGTCTGTCTCTTTGCAGCACTCTGGTTAGGCACCGGCAGTTCTGCAGAGGATGGATCAGAAGTATTTTTTGCCATGATGGGAACCGCACTGTTCACGCAGATGGCCACCATCGCCATGTTGATGTTTGATAGGAGATGAATGCAGGGACTAGCGACTAGCGACTAGGGACTAGGGATAAGGCAACGAAGCACGATCGGTCATTGTCTTATTTCTAGTCCCTAGTCCCAAGTCCCTAGTCCCTCCTTCCCAAGATGTCCGACTTAAAGCAATATCGCCAATCCGAGAAGTTGTTGGTTGTCATGCCCACGTGGGTAGGCGACTGTGTGATGGCCGTACCGACTTTGCGTGCGTTCCGTCAGTTGTATCCCAATGCGTATATTGCAGCCTTGGTCAAGGAAGGCGCCTTGCCGATCATTGAGGATTGCCCTTACCTGGATCGCATCATTCCCATCCGCAAGCGTTCAGCCCATGCCGATGAGCCGCGTGGCGGTGGCCCGATGAAGGTCGCCCGGTATCTGGCCAAGGAAAATTTCGACACCGCGATTTTATTGCCCAACAGTTTCCGCACAGCCTTGATGGCGCGGATGGCATTGATCCCACGTCGCGTGGGTTATGACCGTGATGGTCGTGGCTTTCTGCTCACCGATCGTTTGATGGTCCGCCGTGAGAATGGCAAGTTTATCCCCGTCTCCACGCTGGATTATTACCTGGGGATCGCCCGCTACCTCGGGGCGCAGCAGCCGTCGCATCAAATGGAACTTTTCACCAATGAGCAAAACGATGCCAAAGCATTGGACATGCTCAAGCAGGGCGGTTGGACGCCGGACTGTGGCAAGCCATTGGTCATGCTCAACCCCGGTGCGCGATACGGTGAAGCCAAGATGTGGTACCCCGATCGCTTTGCCCAGGTCGCCAAGATGTGTGTCGAAAAATTGGATGCCACCATTGCCATCTCTGGCGCACCGCGTGAACGAAACATTCTCGATGAAGTCATCTCCTCAACCGATGTGCCGATGATTGATCTACCCAAAATGGGCATGGATCTTGGGACGCTCAAGAGCGTGGTCAAACAGGCGACGTTGATGGTCAGTAACGATACCGGCCCGCGTCACATTGCTGCAGCCTTTGGCGTGCCCGTGGTGACCGTCTTTGGTCCGACGGACCCACGCTGGACCGAGATTGATTTTGAACATGAACGCATTGTCCGCGTGGATGTCTTCTGCGGCCCATGTCAAAAACGCACCTGCCCGTTGGACCATCGATGCATGACACAGGTCACGCCGGATATGGTTTTCGATCAGGTACAGGAACTGCTTACATCTGAATCCAAGCAAGAGACTTCCGCATGAAGCTTGCCCTGGTGATTGAAAAATATGACCCGTCCGGCGGCGGTGCAGAGCGATCCACGCGCCAGATTGCCAGCGAGCTCGTTGAGCGTGGCAATGACGTGACGGTGTTCTGTGCGCAATGCCCACGTGATCTGCAAGCTGATGGCCAGATTGTCATCAACAAAATGCCCAAGTCCGGGAAGCTCACCGCAGCCAGGCTGACCCGTTTTTTACTGTGGGCCAAGATGCAGATTCTGCAGGGCGATTTTGATGCCAGCATCTCCATGACCACCACGGTCCCCGCCACCATCGTCCAGCCGCGCAGCGGGACCGCCATTGAAACCATGCAGCGAAACATGGCCATCTACAGTCCCGGTAAACGCATGGTTAAACAGGTGGCCAATCAACTTTCCCCGAAAAAACGCGCGTTAATCAATCTCGAAAAACAGACGTTGGCTGATCCGATGGTTCAGGCGATCGCTGCCAACAGCAACTATGTCGCCCGTCAGTTGGCTGACCATTATCAGTATCCGTCGGAGAAGGTGATGGTGATTCCCAACGCTGCCACCTTGCCGCAGATGTCCGATGAGCAGCGAGCGACTTGGCGGAAGCAGGTTCGCGATGGGTACCAGATTGACGATGATACGGTGGTCTTTGTCTTTGCTGCGATGAATCCGTTGCTCAAGGGATTGGGGCCACTGCTCATTGCCTTTGAACGCATGGTTGCAGCAGGCATGCCCGTGGTGTTGATGCTCGCTGGCAAGTTCCAGAAGCAGTACGCCGACCAGGCCGACACCTATGGCATTCGCGAGCAGGTTCGCTTCGTTGGGCCGACCAATGAGATGCCCAAGCTTTATGCAGCCAGTGATGTGCTGGTGCATCCCACGTTTTATGATCCGTCGAGCAAGGTTGTCATCGAAGCGTTGATGATGGGCATCCCCGCGATCAGCACCAGCTACAACGGTGCAAGCGACATGATCGCCCCCGAAGATTCACCGCCGCGTGGCATGGTCATCACCAACCCTGCTGACCACGATGCTTTGGCCGACGCCATGATCAAAATGGTTGAACCTGCAACTCGAAAAGCCTTCAGTGATGCAACGGTCGGGCTGACCGAATCACTGTCGATGAAGGTACACGTGGATCGACTGGTTGAATTACTCGACCAAGTTGCTGCAAAGAATTGATGCATCAAACAAGGCATTTTTTACCGCTGAGGCGCAGAGAACGCTGAGGTAAGAGAGGAAATGCAGTGGTTTG
>JBICHS010000509.1:0-5537 GCA_043101135.1 Phycisphaeraceae bacterium JB051 | reverse complement strand
CACGCTTGAGAGTCTTCAACGTCGAGTCGACCGCGCGATGGCAGGTAATGCGAGCATGATCGTACTCGAACTGGACACCCCCGGCGGAGAGGTGATGGCAGCATTGAATATCGCCAAATACATCAAAGGTGAGATCACCGTCCCCACCGTCGCGTGGATCAATGACTCTGCTTATTCAGCAGGCATTCTCATCGCATCAAGCTGTAATCGCATTGTCATGTCCCCGGCTTCGACCACCGGTGACTGTGCACCCATCGTACCCGGTCAGGAGTTAGCCCCAACCGAACGTGCCAAGGCGTTGTCACCGTTGCTCGAAGAGTTCCGTGACAATGCCCGCGCCAATGACAAGGACTTCGCGCTCTACCATGCCATGTGCGTGCTGGGTGTTGAAGTCTTTCTCATCGAACACAAAACCACCGGCAAGCAGAAACTCGTCAACCAAATCGACAAAGCACTCATGGTCGATGGCGCGCTTCCTGAAAGTAACGTCACCAACAAAGCCTTCGGCCGCGATAAACAAACCGGCGATCCGATTCTCGACGAAGTCGGCGCTGTCTCACGTGATGTGGCGTTGGATGATGACTTTGGCCAATGGAAACTCATCAAACAGATTCACGATGGCAAAACCCTGCTGACACTTAACCAATCCCGTGCTGTGGAAGTCGGTCTTGCCGAAACCGATACCATCCGAAACGAAGCGGATCTCAAACAATATCTCAACGCCAACATCGTCGCCCCCATCACCCAAAGCTGGTCCGAAGACCTTGCCGGCTGGCTGACACATCCTGCAGTGCGTGCGGTGCTGGTGCTTGCGTTACTCATTGGGGCTTACGCAGAGTTTCAGACACCGGGCCTTGGACTACCCGGCGCGGTGGCGGTAACGGCATTGGTGCTACTCATCGGTGCACCCTTTCTCATCGGCCTGGCGGAGGTCTGGCATATCATCCTTATCCTCTTTGGCATCGGGCTGCTGTTCGTTGAGTTGGTCATCACGCCCGGGTTCGGCGTCCCCGGGGTCAGTGGGATCGTCTGCATTCTCACCGGTCTGACATTGGCGATTATCCCGACTACAGGCAACGGCCCCCTGCCTCTACCCGCGCCGGAGATGTACGGTCGGCTGCAGGTCACAGCCATGTGGATGCTTCTGAGCTTTATCTTCGGCGTCGGTGGCATGATTGCCATGACGCGGTACTACGGCAGTATCCCGGGCCTCAATCGCCTGATCTTCAAGGAACCGACGGATGCTCAAAAACAGGCTATTCACTACCGCGCGGTGAATCAGGAAGCGCAAGTGAACCTTACCATCGGACTCACCGGTACGGCAGCGACCACCTTGCGCCCGTCGGGCAAGGCCAAACTCGACGGCCAACTCGTCGACGTCGTCACCAACGGCGGACTCATCGACAAAGGCGCTGCGATCAAGATCGTCTCAGTGCATGGCAATCACGTTGTGGTGGATGAAGCCTAATGCCCCGTCGCAACATTTATTCAAGAGCCAATCTGTAAAATTATTTTCAACTGTCACGTTTTTTGCGTGACAAATAAGCACTTGGTGCGCACAATATCGCGCGCTGGTTTATACATCCCACCAGCGAAGGAACAACAAGCAACATGAGCGATATCAAACAGATTGAAATCCGTAACCTGGTCATCGAAGACTATGAACAACTCAAAGAGACCATGGCAGCGGCGTATGAAAACTGGTCAGCTGGACATTGGGAAGAACATCACATCCAGAAGCTGTTAACCCTGTTCCCCGAAGGCCAGATTGCCATCCTCGTTGACGGGCAGGTCGTCGGGTGTGCCTTGACACTACGGATCAAGTACAGCAAATTTGGGGACAAGCACACTTACAACCAGATCATCGGTGACAGCACCTTCAACACGTTTGATCCCAAGGGCGATGTGCTTTACGGCATTGACGTGTTCATCAAGCCCGACTACCGCGGCTTGCGGTTGGGCCGTCGACTTTATGATGCACGCAAGGAACTTTGCGAACATCTGAACCTGCGTGCGATCGTCTTTGGTGGACGTATCCCCAACTATCACAAGTATGCTGAAAACTACACACCCAAAAAGTACATCGCCGCTGTCCGTGCCAAGGAAATTTTCGACCCGGTTCTGACGTTTCAGCTTTCCAATGACTTTCATGTCAAAAAGCTACTCACTGGATACCTGCCTTACGACAAGGAGTCGCATGAGAACGCGGTCTTGATGCAATGGGACAATATCTATTACAACGAAGAGACCTTGCCGATCGACGCGACCAAGGAAGTGGTGCGGTTGGGCTTGATCCAATGGCAGATGCGCCCGCACAAAAAACTCGAAGAGCTTTTTGACCAGGCAGAATTTTTCGTTGACGCGGTGTCCAGCTACAAGAGTGACTTCGCGTTGTTCCCCGAATTCTTCAATGCCCCGATGATGGCAAGCTTTAACGATTTGAGTGAAGCTCAGGCGATTCGCAAACTTGCGGAGTTCACCGAGCCGATCCGTGAAAAGTTCATCCAGTTTGCCATGAGTTATAACGTCAACATTATCACCGGCTCGATGCCTGAGATGGTGGATGGCAAGCTTTACAATGTCGGTTACCTGTGTCATCGCAATGGTGATTGTGATCGCTATGAGAAGATCCATGTCACGCCGGACGAATCCAAATTCTGGGGTTTGACGTGTGGCAACAGTGTGAAGATTTTTGATACCGACTGCGGCCCAATCGGCATTCTGATTTGTTATGACGTGGAGTTCCCTGAACTTTCGCGCATCCTGGCGGAGCAGGACATGCACCTGCTGTTCGTACCGTTCCTCACGGACACGCAAAACGGTTATGGCCGCGTGCGCAACTGCGCCCGTGCCCGAGCGATTGAGAATGAATGTTACGTTGCCATTGCAGGCAGTGTCGGGAACCTGCCCAAAGTGCATAACATGGACATCCAGTATGCTCAGAGTGCGGTGTTCACCCCCTGCGACTTTGCGTTCCCGTTTGATGGCATCAAAGCTGAAGCGACCCCGAACACGGAAATGATGCTGCTGGCCGATGTCGACCTGACCTTGTTGCGTGAGCTGCATGAACGCGGCAGTGTCCGTAACCTCAAAGACCGCCGGCATGATTTGTATCAGATCAAAACGACGTTCTGAGCCATCATCCAAACCTATTACGTCACACAGACAAAGCCAAAGCCGTGTCGCTCCCGCGGCACGGGTTGCCTTGAAATGACGTGTGTACATATATGAAACAAGGCAACCCGTGACACAGGAGTGTCACGGCTTTGGTAAGCGATGTGCAATCGAGACTAACAGACGCGGTCATGCATTGACGTTAGAATAGCTGCTCCGCCGCAACGAGGAGTTCATAGCTATGGCGTTTATTCAATGTGATTTTGGTTCGGATGCTTTGGGCATGGCCTGTTCGATGAACGTGATCCTGCCACAGAAAGTCAATACGCAAATCGGCATGAAAGGTGTCGCAGGGCAAGGCAAGCACCCGACTTTGTTTTTGCTTCACGGGCTCAGCGATGATCACACGATCTGGATGCGCCGCACGAGCATTGAACGCTACGTTGCCCCGCTGGGCTTGGCAGTGGTGATGCCGAATGTGCATCGGAGTTTTTACACGGATATGGCGATGGGTGGGAAGTACTGGACATTTGTCAGTGAAGAATTACCACGCATTGCACGCAGCCTTTTCCATCTGTCAGACAAGCGTGAAGACAACTTCGTGGCAGGTCTTTCCATGGGTGGTTATGGTGCAATGAAAATGGGGCTGCGCAAACCCGAGATGTTCGCTGCTGCCGCGTCACTCAGTGGTGTGATGGACATTAACGGCTGGATCAACCGCATGGAATCCGAAGGGCCGGATCGCTACGCGGAGTTCCTGCGTGTGTTCGGTGACAAGGATTCAGAGCTGCGGCAGTTTGGTGATCTGTTTGATGCTGCCAAGCAAGTTCATGACTCGGCCGGCCCCAAACCGGCGTTGTATCAAGCGTGCGGTGATGCCGATTTTCTCTACGATCAGAACCTTCGTTTCCGTGATCATCTCAAGACAATTGGCTATGACGCGGTGTATGAAGAGGACGCGGGCTATGGCCATGGCTGGGATTACTGGGACATCACGATTCAACGTGTGCTTGATTGGTTGCCTTTGCAGAATCGTCCTCAGAGCTGACAGGTCATGTTGAAGTTGGTCAGCGTGACGTCCTTGATTTCGACTTTGTTTTGACCGACGACTTCAAACCCGTGCTTGATGAAAAACGGCTTGGCGGTAATGGAAACCTCTGCATAAAGTTGTGTGAGCTTGCGTTTGCGAGCATGCATTTTCACTGCATGCATCAGTTCGGTCATCACACCACGCCGGGCGAAGTTGGGATCGACATAGGTGCAGTCGATGTGCCCGTCAGCATCCAATTCGATAAAGCCGACAACCTGGCCACAGAACTCTTTGACGAAGGGTTTCTTGGTTTCGCAACGTTGTTGCCAGTGATCAAAGCCGATGGGTTTACTGGCCCATGCCTGGAGTTGTTCGCGTGAGTAATCTTCGCATGCCAGTTGATGGACAGCATCGTAGAAGATCTGACCGATGAACATGTGATCGCCATGCTGGTATCGTCGTATCATCCGCTGACTCCATTGAGCCGGTTAAGCCACCAGATATTGCCGTTGAGCACACCCGCAAAGGCCACCCACATCACGTAAGGCACAAACAGAACTGCTGCCCCACGGTGGATGTTCCAAAACAGGACGAGCGTCCAAATGATGGTGGCTTCGAGAATCAGTAATTCGATCATGGCTAACCCCGGAGGTTGAAGACCAAAAAAACAGACCGACCAAAGCAGGTTCAGCCCCAGTTGAATCGCAAAGGCAATCATGGCCCAGCGACTGCGAGCAGTGAAACCTGCCTGCTTCCAAACCAGCCACCCCGCGACGGCCATCAGCAGATACAAAACCGACCACACGCGCCCGATGGACTGACCGGAAGGAGTCCATGCGGGTTTGTGCAGTTGGGTGTACCACGTCCCCACCGATGTGGAAGTGACGTAGCCCCCGATAGCCGCGATGCCGAAGCAAAGCAGCAGAAAACCAATAAGCACCAAGGCAGGTTTCATAAAAGCTCAGTTTAGAAACATTGACAGCATATGGGAATATGACAAAGGATAGATAGTTTTACCTACACCGCGTTCGATTGTTCGATGTTTTGGACGATCTCTAAAGAAAAGACGAATCGTTGCCCGATGACGCATGGATAATGAGCAAGAAGTTGAGGTACTCAGGATTCATCCTGAGCAGGTTGATCCGGCCCCGACGCCGCTTCAGAGGCCTGGGCTTTCTGGTCAGCCAGTTCTTTGCGATTGATCTGGACTTCGCGTGGGAAATCGAAGGATAAGCGCACCTTGTCGCCGTGCAGCTCAACCACACGGATCACACCCAAGGGGTTGGCTGGATCACCAATGACCACTTCTTCTCCGGCTCGACGTGTCAGCGCAAGCATAGAAGTACTTCCCTGTCGGCTGTGATTCCGTTGTCAAAAACCTGTCGGATCAATT
>JBICHS010000508.1:0-3615 GCA_043101135.1 Phycisphaeraceae bacterium JB051 | reverse complement strand
AGACGGATCATTGGGCAATGGGTTTTGTTGCTTTGCCCCAAGACCAACGTGATAACCTTGCAATCACACGCCAGCGACTCAGCGAGAATCATCCGAGCACGCGAGAATGCACCGACACTTTACGTCAACGTGCCCAGTCTCTGCTTGATGCGCCGTTACTGAGTGTGACCGATGATGATGTGGTTCCCCCCAGCGGTGATCGTCGCGATTACACCAGCATGGGGCCGTATTGGTGGCCTAATCCGGATACACCTGATGGCCTACCTTACATTCGCAAAGATGGGCAGCGTAATCCCGAATCACTCGAAGGCGACTTCCCTGCCATGGCTCAAATGACAGTGCAGTGCTCGGTTCTGATCCTGGCTTGGCGGTTAACCAGTGACGAACGCTTTGCTCAAAAAGCCGTGACGATTCTGCGTCATTTCTTCTTCTCAACGCAAACAGGCATGAACCCCAACCTTCGCTATGCCCAACGCATCCCCGGCAAATGTGACGGGCGTGGGATCGGCCTCATTGACACACATCGCATGGTCCCACTGGTCGAACTGCTGCCCCTGCTTCGTGAATCCAATGTATGGACAACCCAAGACGAAGAGAACAGCCAAGCTTGGTTCAAAGCCTATCTGGATTGGTTTGAACAAAGTGAACTCGGCCAAACCGAACGCAATGAACACAACAACCACGGCACATGGCATGACACACAAACCGTCGCGTTCGCTCTTTACACCGATCAACCCGATCGCGCCAAAGCTGTACTTGAGCAAGTCCCAACCAAACGCATCAACCAACACATTTCAGGTAACGGCAGCCAACCCCACGAAGAAGCCCGAACGCTCAGTTACACCTACAGCATGTTCAATCTCGAAGCCCTCTTTGCCATGGCCATCTGCGGGCAACGCGTTGGCATCAACCTTTGGGAACATGTCGGGCCACAAGGCCAATCGTTGCACGCCGCCATCAAGTATCTTGGGCAATATGCAGGTCGATTTGAAACCTGGCCTCACACGCAGATCAAACCAATCTCCGCCTGGAAACTGGCAGAACTCTTGAGCATTGCCCACCGTCATACCGGTGATCCTGCTTTGCTCTCCACGCTCCAAACCATCGTTCCCAAACTCACCATTGATCAGCGACTTTTCAGTCTGATCTACAACTATTAAAAACGAATCACAAAGATATTCACAGCTCAGCAGGAGAAGTAAAAATGAAATACCGTCGACTTGGCAAAACTGATATGAACGTTTCCGTTGTGGGTGTCGGCACATGGCAATTCGGCGGGGAATGGGGCAAAAACTTCGAGCAATCCGAAGTCAACGACATGTTCGCAGCAGCCAAAGACTGTGGCATAAATCTCATCGACACTGCCGAATGCTACGGCGATCATCTGTCCGAAAAATTCATCGGTGCTGCCATCGAACACAACCGTGAAGACTGGATCGTGGCCACCAAGTTCGGGCATAAGTTCCATGACTTGTTCACCCGCGACACCGTCTACGATCCGGCTCTTGTCCTCAAGCAACTGGAAGATTCACTGACCGCGCTGCGTACCGATTACATCGACCTCTACCAGTTCCACTCCGGCAATGACGAAATGTTCCAAACCGAAGGCCTTTGGCAAATGCTCGAAGAACAGGTCAAGGCTGGCAAGATTCGTCATCTGGGTATCTCCATCGGCTCGAACACCAACATCTTCCAAACCCAGCGTGCCACATCCGTCAATGCCAAGACCATTCAGGTCGTCTACAACCGTCTTGACCGTGCGCCTGAAGAACAGGTCTTACCCGAATGCATCAAGCAAGACCTTGGCGTGCTCGCTCGTGTGCCGTTGGCTTCCGGATTCCTCAGTGGTAAATACACCGAGTCTGCTGCTTTCGACAAGACTGATGTGCGTGGCAACTGGATGGACGACGCCGCCCGTCTGGACAAAATCACCCAAGCCATTGAGATCAAGAAAACCGAAGTCCCCGAAGGCATCAACATGGCTCAATGGGCATTGGCATGGGTCTTAACCAATGATGCCGTCACCACCGTCATCCCCGGCTGCAAGACGGTCGAGCAAGTCAAATCCAACGCCGCCGCCGCGGATTTGGAGATGGTGAGTGAGGAACATCCGCAGGCGTGTTGATGTAATAATCCAGTATGAAGTTGAACGTCATTACTGCAAGGATTTAACCGGCCGAACCAGCTCAATGCTTTTATCTCTTGGGTTGCCGATGATCACTTGCCATGCGGGTTGGGATGGCATGTTGGTTTCGCTGATCTGCTGGCTTTCATTGTCGACATGGATATGTTCGAGTTTGCGGACGGTTTGGCCGGCATGGGTTCGGAGTAAGACCCACAGGGGATATTCCCAGCAATCACCCTTGCCGATGATTTGAACGTTGTGAATATCGCTGGCGTTGATCGTCTTGGCAACAGCTTGATAGCGCGGATATAAATCAGGATGGTTGGCAAAATACAGGCTGTCGCGGGACATGTTGAATATGGATTTGCCTGTGAGTTTAAACTGCTTTTTTAATGCTGCTTCATGATCAATCTGCACGATTGGTCGAAGGTGATTGCAAATTACCCATGGCATGATACTCAGTAAGAGCAGGTAAATCGCAACACGTTTGATCTTCGGATGTGACCGCAGACATCGCGTCAAAGCATAAGCAAGAACCGGGCAACTCAAAACAAAGAACGGCACATAAAGCCGGGGCACCCACGGGTTCCATTTGAGCATTACCGCAAGTAACAACGCGCCACTGGTGATATAAAAACAGTAAATCATCCAGCGTCGATGTTGCTGATTCTTTTTTCGTTTCAGCCAAATGATAAGTAACATCACCCATGCCAGCACAAGCAGGGTTGCATGTAATGGATTGACTGCCACATCCTCGTGATTAGCCAGGATCTCAATGCGAAACGCTTTGGTGGTTGAATACGTCGTCGACGGATCATTGATATCCTGGCCAATCATTTGATGCAGCTTCTGAACCGCTGATTGTAACGGCAGATTGGCTGAAGCAATGGGGAAGGCAAATTGCATCGACGCATCACGGACGATCCCGGAAAGAGCTGCAGATGGTGTGAATGTTTCGATGAGATATTGCTGCTTCTGACTGCCAAGCGGGGAATCGAAAAGACTGTAATTCCGCTGATAATGACCAAGATTAATCAGCAAAGCAAGACAGCCAATCGTGATGATCCGCCCTGCCACGCTCAGCTTAAGCGTTGGCAACATCCGCAGGAAGACCCAAAGCAGGATCGGCAGGACATACAGATAAGCTGTCCCCTTGGTGAGTAAACACAGGCCCAGTGCCAAACCGATCCATACGGGATAGCTTTTCTTACTGACGTTCTGCAATGCGAAATACACGATTGCGACCAACCATAAAGCGAGGTGTAAATCATTCTGCGTTGAGGTGCATTGGAGAATGACGACGGGCAACGTGATGCAAAAAATAATGCTGATCCAGGACACCTGCGAACGTGGATGAAGTCTTAGGCAAATACCATGGAGCCCGATCAGACACCCCACCAGTGATAGCCACTGCACACTGTTGGCAAAGACGTCCGACTGAGATAGAAGCTGCAAATGCAAAATGAAGAACTCTGCCAACGGCGGCATGG
>JBICHS010000507.1:0-3994 GCA_043101135.1 Phycisphaeraceae bacterium JB051 | reverse complement strand
CAAAACTAAACCGGTGACGAACATCACCAAAATAAAAAATCCACACAACGCCATTAAAAAACAGCAGACAAACCGCACACCGATCACAATCTCAGTTGGGGTGGCGATGCACTGGGCATCACACTGCACAGCATCATCGGCGGCGTTGCACTGGCGTCAGCGATGCTTGCCGAAAAGCATGTCTCACCTGCAGCCGCCTGGCCAGGCATCGCAGCCTTTGCGGTCATCATTCTGCACAAGCCGTTTGACGCATTGACCGTCATCACCCTCACGCGCTTAAGCAGCATGTCCAAGTTCGCCAGCCACATGATCAACCTGCTATTCTCACTGGCAGTCCCCGCAGGTGCAGCGCTCGCACTGCTTGGTATGGAACACTGGATCGCTGCCAACCCCATGTTCATCGCCTACGCGTTAGCCTTCAGCGCGGGGACGTTTATCTGTGTCGCCCTCAGTGACCTCTTACCCGAATTGCAATTTCATCACCACGACCGCATCGGCTTATCCGCAGCACTGGTGTTGGGCATCGCTCTGTCATGGGGCTTGGGTGTCCTCGAACATGGCGCCCATCACCACGATCACGACGGCCACAACCACGGTGCCCATGTCGAAGACGCACATGCAGATCACGATGACCACGCCGGCCACGATCACGCATCACACATGCATGACGACCACGCAGACCATGACCACGCTTCGACACCTGCCCCCGCAACAGCCACCCCTGCTAAGACAGACGACCATGCAGGCCATAATCATGATGACCATACAGGGCATGATCATTGATCAAGCGTTATTGGTTTTTGCGTCCAATAGTCAGTCAATGAATTGAGTTGCTCATTGGTGTAATGGTCAAGCAAACGACCTGCTAAAAGTGGATTGCCATAACTTCCATCATTGTCATCTCGCAGGAACATGCCATCCTCAAGAATCAAAACGACCGATGACGTATCATCAAGACCGACTGCAATGATTCGCCTGCCATACAGCTCAGCAGGCGATAGACCTACCGTCTGAGCCGCCATCACTTGCGTCGGACGTTGTGTGATTGTTAATTCGTAAGCGTTCAAATCCAGAACAAGATCATTATCCAGAAAGATGTAATGCGTCCTGAATCGTGCAGGCCCAATACCTTCACGAACAAACTCAGGCTCTGAATATTCAGAATGCCCAATTGCTACGATGCTTTTTCCGATGATCATTCCAGGCATTGTAATATCATCATCATTAGATGAACGATCCATTGCATTTTTCATGTGGCCATATTTATCCATCACACAGCCACATACCTCACATGTCCAACCACCCCACAGAGCCTGTTGAATTGAATCGGGCTTACGAATTCTGGGTTGCTTGCGATCACAGATCGGACACATGACTGCATGCGGATTGATTCCCATTGTGCCTCGCTTTGGCCAGCGCTTGAGTATCATGCTGACTAGACACGTTGACAGTAAGGTACCTAATACTGATCCTAATATGACTGACCAAACCTGCATGACAGTTTCATTTATTTACGGTTCTGCAACACGACCAAACCACACGTCGGACAATACATTGCTGGCTTCTTACTGGTTGATTTCATGATTTTAACCGGCTTGCCTTTTTCAGGATAAAATGACCATATCTGTCTTTCTGGCACAATTGTCATGGACCAGAAGCCAGGCTTGGATTTCAAGCAACCTGTGATCATATCTGCATGACAATTCGGACATTTCATCTTCACCCCCATCCTGAACCAGCATTGTGGTTGGGCTCAGTTGCATCTCAATCAAACATCTAGCTTTTCACTTGGCTCTTTTAAAATTCGATACAAGGCATACGTGAGACATGATGGCATAAAAGTTGTCGTCATGAAGACAAATAGAAATGCTTGAATGAGTGTCCAACAGGATTGTTCTGCAAAAGGTGTTAATCGCCAAAAGACATAAATAAAGCAGCAATTCAACACGCTAAATGCGATCAAGATCAATTCAAAGAATATAAATCTTGCTCTCGTGCCTGCGACGAGACAAGCCCATCCTCTTGGATTGATGAACATGTTGTTCTTGCCTAGTTTCATCGTGTCACCCCCATCAAGCAAGCAAGCAAGCAAGCAATCAATAGGGAAATCCGAAGCCAGACCTGTACCTTGATTGATAATCCAGACACTGATTCCCCCTGAATGTGTTGATGTCTTAAAACAGAACGTGAGAACGATTATCCTGTTTTAATTGTACCTGTTTCACACGCAATTGCATCAGCGAGCCGGCTCGTGTCGAGCCGGACTTTTGGGAGACCGGACCGACACGGTCCGTCTCGCTAAGGCATTGTGAATCATCTAATCGACCTGATAAAACATGGGCACCGGGCGTGAACCCGGTGCCCGTTGTGTGTTTGTTGAGTGTTACTCAAGACCTGCACAGGATTGACATCCGGTGCTCATAGACGTGTTTGAGTGTGTGATTGCGTCATTCAGTGAGTGAAAGACTGTGCATCTGTGTGAGGATCAGAACACAATCAAACCACTCAGCGAATCGGCCAGAGGATCCAGCGGTTGTGGCCGACGGAGATGGGGCCGAAGGGGCCGGCAAAGTTTTGTTCGCCAATCGGGCGGCCGAAGTAATCCTTGGTGACACCTTCGACCTGTGGCATGGGGAGTGTCCATGTCGAGGCAGCATCCATCGCGGTCATTGTCACTTCACCTGCGGAGACGATCATGCGACAGGTTGGTGCCTGCACAGCATTCTTGTCCATGAGCATGACCTTCTGCCAATCTTCAAGAGGTAGTTGATTGAATGACGATGTGACCTGTGCGGCTTTGAGGGCATCTTCGATTTTCTGACTGTCAATGCGACCTTGATTGGTGTTGATGCACAGGCGTTCGTCTTTGCCGATGAAAACGTTGTAGTCACTGTGATTGTTTTGCGACTGTTTGCCGGGGAACGGCATGCTGATGGCTGCACGGTTATTGCCAACGAAGATGTTGCCCATGATCTGATGGCCGGAGGTTTCGACGGGTTTCTTGGCAAACTTTCTGCCGGAGACAACCTGCCCGAGAATGCCGAAACGGGCGTTGTGATAAAGCAGGTTGTTGGTGATCACCAGGTCGGCTGCGTCATGGGAGTAAATACCATCACCTGCATAAAAGTCTGAATAATTACGGGTGTAGGCAACGACGTTGTGATCGATGAGCATGCGTCCTTTACCCAGTTCGACGAAGATGCCTTTGCCCAGTGAACCGGAGACGAAGTTGCGGCTGATGCGGGCGCCTTTGTAGCCGTTGTCGATCCAGATGCCTGCGGCTTCGTTGTCCAGAACGAGATTGCCTTCGATGACGCCGTTACCGAATGCGTGGACTTTAATGCCCCCTGCTTCTTCCCAGCCGGCATTGATTCTGGACTCAAAACCAAGGCGATTATTGTTGCGGACGATATTGCCACGGATGACGGAGCCGCTGGTGTTCCAGCCTGCGATACCGCAGAGTCCGTTGTGTTCGATGACGTTGTTGATGACGTGGTTACTGCCACCGATCATGATGCGTTTCTGATCCTCGTCGGTGTCAGCCAGCGTGGAAGTGCCCCATGTTTCGGAGCCGATATCCAAGCCGAGTGTCTTGGCGTAGCGGATGATGTTGTCACGGATGACCCAGTTACGACCGGTGCGTGTGGAGACCATGCCAGCCTGCGGGAATGGGCCTTGGTTGGCACAGTGTTCGAAAACAAAGCCATCGATGGTGATGTTTTTCAGCGAGCGACGCGATGGTGCAAAGACACGATCACGCACAGTCAGTTCGACGACAGCTGCATCAATGCGACGCAGATGCACGGGGGCATGCATGGTGATGGTCTTGCCATGCTCGCCGAGAATCCATGTTGCGGGCGTGTTGTAGACATCCTGTAACGTGGTGGCCTGCGTGAGCAGTTGTCCATCAACAAAGATTTGCCCCAACGTCAAAGGCCACTGCGTGACACCTTCTTCAATGGGGCGGCTGGCTTTGCTTTTATCCTTGGACGAG
>JBICHS010000506.1:0-8102 GCA_043101135.1 Phycisphaeraceae bacterium JB051 | reverse complement strand
GTTCCAGACCCAGTACATCACAGGGCATGTTGCGCTCACGCAGATGCTTGGCCATGTCCATCACTTCTTCCTGATTGAATCGACCGAACGCGCGGTACCACACACCCAGGCCCCACAGCGAAGGCAGGCAGCCACCGCCGGAGTACAGGTTGTAACGCTTGACCGCGGTGACCATATCCGGCCCGCTGATGAACATCACTTCGACACCTTCAACGTGAGGCACTTCGATGACCAGCAGTTTCTCGCTGAGTTGCTTCTGTGCGTAGAGGTCTTCAGTGTTGATGGCAATGTCATTCTCGGCTGACGCGGCTTTGGCGTTGGCGGAGACTTTTTGATTCGATGCACATTGGAACGTGACGTAACGTAGCGAGTTGACGAAGATGCCCCAGCCGTTGGTGGACATAATCACGGGGACAGGGGCATGCGAGTCACCGGTATCTGCCACAGGGTCTGAGTTGACTGCAAGCTTTTTCATCTTGCCAGTCTGACGGTGAGACTTGAGTTGAAGGCCCAGGCCGTAGAGTTCGTCAGATTCGGTGAGAGGAATTTCAATCTGCAGGCCGCGTTTGGTCTGCTTGGTTTTGAAGTTGGCTGGATCGAATGGGCACTGCTCGACACCGGGCAACGTTGCCATGGTGTCCAGACAGGGTTCAAAGGCACGGTGATGCGTGGGCGTATGTTCTTCGGGCTGGCCAATGGTCCATTGCCAGATACCCGGGGCGATGACTTGCATGAAAACTGCTTTCTGGGGCAAATGCATGATTAAAACGTCTATTCAAACAAACGACTTATGATATCAGGCGGTGAAACCAGTTCAATTCCATGCAAAGTCCGATTTCTTGCACTTGTACCTGTCTTTTGTTTGCGACCTGACCGTAGGAGCCCTAAAATATAGTGCTGTCAGGATGTACGATATGACAGTCTGAGGTCTTTATGGAAAAGCACAAGTGTGACAAATGCGATCGCCCGGCAACCTACCATTCGGTGGAAATTGTCAACGGCAAAAAGATTGAGAAGCATCTGTGTGAATACCACGCAGCTGAAGAGGGCCTGACCTTCAAAGTCGCTCACAAACCGATTAACGAACTGCTGACCAACTTTGTCAAAATGCATAGTCAGGATCAAAGCTCCGGCCCCAATGAGTTGGTCTGTGATCACTGTGGACTGACCTACGCCGAGTTTCAGGAACGAAGCCTGCTGGGGTGTCCCAGTTGCTATCAAGCATTTGCCCGTCCGCTGGATGTCTTATTGGCTCGCACACATGAAGGCTCCACGGAACATCATGGCAAGATCCCGTCCCAATCTGGGTTCGGTGAACAGCATCAACAACAACTCATGCGTATGCGTAAGCGACTGGACGAAGCGATCACCGCTGAAGACTACGAACTTGCTGCACATCTGCGTGATGAGATCGGCAAACTCTCAAGCACCGCAGAGGGGGGCGAAGCGATATGAATCTGGGACGAATGACCGATCATGCAGGTGAATGGCTTCGTGGTACCGGACCGCAAAGTGATATCGTTGTCTCCAGTCGTGTTCGATTGGCACGTAACCTTGCTGGCTACCCATTCGTTAATCGCGCTGCCAATCGCCAGCGTCTGGAAGTCCTCCAACGCAGCCGCCAACAAATTCTTGAAGGTCAACTTGCTGAAGACATGATCTGGGTGGATCTGAATGAATGTCAGCCCATGGACCGCCAATTGCTCGTTGAACGCCATCTCATCAGCCGTCAACATGCCAAGGCCGGTGATGAATTGCCCCGTGGTGTTGCCGTCGGGCTCAATGAATCTGTATCCATCATGGTCAATGAGGAAGATCACCTTCGCGTGCAGGTTCTGCGAAGCGGCATGCAACTCGGTGAAGCCTTCGAACAGATCAACCGCATTGATAATGAACTTGAAAAACGTCTGGACTTCGCTTTTAGTCAGAAGTACGGCTATCTCACCGCCTGCCCGACCAACGTCGGCACGGGAATTCGCGTCAGTGTCATGATGCATTTACCCGCACTCAAACTCACCGGTGAGATTGATAAGGTCAAACGTGCTGCCAAGGATATGCACCTGGCGGTCCGCGGCATGTTCGGTGAAGGTTCCGATGCCATCGGCGACTTGTTCCAGATCTCCAATCAGACCACCCTCGGTCGTGGTGAGCAGGAAATTCTGGCCGACTTCCAGCACACCGTTGTCCCGCAGATCATCGCCTATGAACAGCAGGCTCGACAGGCTTTGGTTCGTCAGCGTCCGGCATTGCTTGATGATGGTATCTGGCGCGCTTGGGCGGTTTTGAATCATGCCCGACTCATGCGCACCGACGAAGTGCTGAGCCTGATTTCGCAGGTCCGCCTGGGGGTAACCATGGGACGGCTTGAAATGGTGAGTATGCGGACACTCAACGAGTTGTTCCTGATGACGCAGCCTGCTCACCTGCAGAAGCTCATGGGTTCGGACCTGGATCCGGCTCAACGTCGTGAAGCTCGTGCGACGCTGATTCGCAAACGTCTTGGCCAAGCCTGAACACCTTGATCAAGGGACGGTTTGCATGCGTTTGGGGCATGTCTATTCAAAAGTTTTTGCCCAAAGTCAGCTTGATGTCTATCGCTTTATCGGCTGTTCATTTACATCTTTGCAAGCAGCCTGTAAATCGCCTTGTATCGTGGTGTCGGAAGGTTTATAGTGCATGTGCCTTATGATGACACCAAAGCCGTTTTGGTTGAACCAATAAATGATCCTTCAAGGAGACTCTGATGGGGTTACGCGAAGATATCCTCAGTCATCCGGTTTCTGAACTGGACCTGCGTGAGATTCTCACGTTGTCACCGGATGACACCGTACAAGCCGCCGTCCGTCTGATGCGACTCAAGCGATTGGGTTGTGTCATGGTGGTTGATGAACAAGGCAAACCGCTGGGCAAGTTCACCGAACACCGACTGTTGGTCAAGCTCGTTGAAGACAGCCAGGCCTTGATCCGTCCGCTCAAGGACGTGATGGTAACCGATTGGGTTGGCGTCAAAATGGATGACCCAATCGCCAAGGTGCTCGATGCCATGCAGAATCATGGTATGCGTTTTGTGATCGTGCTCGATGATGATGGCAAAGCCGTTGCTTTGACCGGCCAACGCGGCATGATGGAATATATCGCTGATCACTTCCCACGTCAGGTGAAGGTGCACATGATCGACGATGCCAAGCTTTACATGGACCAACGGGAAGGAGCCTGATTCGATGAGAAGAAAACGTCGCAAAAGTACAGAGGGTTCATTCTCCGATCCATTGAGCGATTACTCTCCGCCGGAGTTTGACGATACGCTTGAAGAAGCGTTGTGTGACAATGATATGACAGTGATGGACATCACGCCGATGGTCACGGTGAATCTGGAAACCACAGTCGCCAAGACAATGCAGATTCTTGCTGAAACTGGTGTGGCCTGTGCATTGGTCATTGATGACGAACAGAAGCTTCACGGCGTGTTCACCGAACGTGACGTGTTGGACAAAGTTGCTGAGCAGTATCCGATGGTCAAGGATTTGCCGGTGCGTGTGGTGATGACGCATGAACCGGTGTGTGTATATGACATGGACATGCCCGCCAAGGCGTTGAATCTGATGGCAACAGGTAACTTCCGTCATGTCCCAGTGCTTGACGTCGATGATAGACTCATCGGTGTTCTGGGGCCGCGTCGCGTGACGGGTTTCCTGAGCAAACACACAGCAAGCTGATTCACTTGCAATTGATATAACAGACAATCATCAAACCGTTGGGTTCACTGCGTATCCAACGGTTTTTTTATTGCTCGGTTTTCTGGAGTGTCATCACGACTTTTAATTGTGGCTTGGCTAACGGAAGATCGTTGAGTTGGTCAAGTCGACGCCATTGACCAGTGTTTTTACGAAGCCTGCCAGTGATGTTGCTTGCTTGCCAATGGGTGAAGGTGATGCTGCGATGGGTGGTCTGGTGTTTGAAGCTTTGAGATTTCTCCAGCTTGCCGACTTGTAAACCAAACTGTTCTTTGATCTGGTCAGGCAGTGTTTTTTCGCTGGCAGCCTCAAACGTCGGCATCTGCCACATGTTCGACCACAAGCCATCAGCAGGGCGTTGGGTGAAAAGAAACTGGTCCTTACGTTGGATACTCACCACGTGGTGCATCACCTTGGTGGGTTTGTTTTTGGGCGTGCGCTTAGGCAGTGTCTCTTCAATGCCTTGGTCACGTGCTTGACAATGTTTGGTCATCGGGCAAGTTAAACAGGCAGGGGACTTGGGTGTGCAGATCATCGCACCAAGGTCCATCATGGCCTGGTTAAAATCGCCTGCACGTTTGTCGGGCACAAGTAACTCGGCTAACTCCCAAAGTTGCTCCTTGACTTGCTTTTCATCCGTCGATTCGCTGATCGCAAACCAACGTGACAAGACCCGCACGACATTGCCATCGAGAATCGGGGCGGGGACGTTGTAGGCAATGGAGGCTATCGCACCGGCGGTGTATCGTCCGATGCCCGGTAGTGTCAAGAGCGCTTCGACCGTGTTGGGGACAATCCCGTCATGTTCATTGACGATTTGCTTGGCACACGCATGAAGGTTTCGCGCTCGACGGTAATAGCCCAACCCTTCCCAGAGTTTGAGGACTTGTTGTTCATTCGCATCAGCCAGGTCATTGATTGTCGGGAACGCCTCAATGAAGCGATTGAAATAATCAATCACCGTGGCAACCTGCGTCTGCTGAAGCATCGCCTCTGAGAGCAGCACATGATAAGGATTGGGAATCTGCGGCCGAATCGCGCGCCAGGGCATGATTCGGGCGTGTTGGTCATACCACGCTAGCAGGCTGGTCACCAACTGTTTCACAAGACGGGGCGGGCAGTCAGTCATGGCGATAGCTTAGCGGATTACCATGCGTGTTGCTTTGGACATCCGAAGACACATTTTACAAGCAGTACACCGGTTCGTTTTACTACCTAATTTTAAGTCCATCTTTGGATCAGGACGACCCGGCTATCACACGTCAACAAACTGTGAGCGTGGCGATTAATGGATAATCCAATTCAATTCTACGGATGATGGCGGAAGGTCTGTTTCTGAGTCCCCAGGCCTTCCACAGTCACTTCCACTTCATCACCGTCTTTAAGAAACTGTGGCGGTTTCATGCCCATGCCGACCCCGGGGGGCGTGCCGGTGCAGATGACATCGCCTGCTTCGAGTGTCAGAAATTGGCTGATGTACTGAACCAGAAACAGCGGTTTGAAGATCATGTGTTTTGTGTTGCTGGATTGACGAACTTCGCCGTTGACTTTTAATTCCAGATCCAAGTTGGCAGGATCACCGACTTCATCTGGCGTGACCAGTTCCGGTCCCAAAGGCAAAAAGGTGTCGCAGCTTTTACCCTTGAACCATTGACCACAACGGTTTTTTTGAAAATCGCGCTCTGACACATCATTGGCGGTGCAGTAACCTGCAATGTGATCCGCAGCCTCTTGGGGCGTCTGCAGATATTGCCCATCCTTGACGATGACGATCGCTAGTTCCACTTCCCAGTCAGTGTGTGTGCTGTATGCCCCAGCTTTGAGATCACGTGGGATAAGCACCTTGTCGAACGGGCCGTTGAGTGCATTGCCGTACTTGGAAAACAGTAGCGGTTCGTCAGGAACTTTCGACTGCGACTCGGCTGCATGATCTGCATAGTTCAAACCCACGCAGATAATTTTGTACGGCCTGGCGACCGGGGCACCCCAGCGTTCATTGACCGGGACCTGACGAAATGAACCGATATCCCGAGCAGCAAGCCATTGCAATCCGTCGTTGGCAAAAAAGTCGTGGTTCCAATCCGTGAAATGATCCGAGCAGTCCCAACGTTTACCGTTATGAACAATGCCCGGCTTTTCCGATCCCTTTTCACCAAATCGAATCAATCGCATCTGCTGCCCCTTATCTGAAATGTGTCAACCATTGGATGCCGTGACATATGTCAGGTTGGCAATGAAACAAACCAACGCAACGAGGTCTCGGCGGTCATCAAATGGTATCAGCAAAAATTGTGATTGGCGACTGATCAGTCGTAGCGGAAGACGCCCTTACGCCATGCGTACACAAAGGCGATGACCGTCGTCAGGACGAAAAAGAGCATGCGTCCCAGGAACACGATCGGCAGGTCGCTGTGTTCGGACAGGCTCGGGAAGACCGTTGCCCAAGGGTAAAGGAAGACAATCTCCACATCGAAGACCAGGAAAGACATGGCCACAATATAGAACCGGACATTGAAACGACGACGGGCCGAGCCCACCGGATTCATACCCGACTCATAGGTCATGCCTTTGATCTTGCCTTGCTTCTGAGGACCCAGCAGGTGCGTCAGGATCAGGTTGGCCACAGCAAAAATCACTGCCATCATGATCAGGACAGCAACGGCGCCATAGTGGCTGAAAGATTCTTGGGCGAGGAGTGTCAACATGACCCAAATGGTAGTTTTTTTGTCTCAAGTTTGCAAACAAACAACCAGCCAGAACTTGGAATTCTAAAGTTTCAAAATCGTCATCTGACTTCAGTCTTCTCAACTTGTCCCGACAAGCCGTTTGTTTAAACTACTGTCATGCAGACTTACCTTGATCTCTTGCAGTACGTCCTGGACCATGGCGTGGACAAATCCGACCGCACCGGCACCGGGACCCGATCCATCTTCGGCTACCAGATGCGCTTTGACCTTGCCAAAGGCTTCCCGCTGTTGACTACCAAAAAAGTCCACACCCGGTCAGTCTTCATCGAACTGCTCTGGTTTCTGCGTGGCGAGACCAATATCAAGTATCTGCATGATCACAATGTCACCATCTGGGATGAATGGGCGGACGAAGACGGCAACCTCGGCCCGGTCTACGGTTCACAATGGCGCAGCTGGCAGGGGGCGGATGGCCAAACATATGACCAGATCACCAAGCTCGTGCAACTCATCCGAACCAACCCCGATTCCCGTCGCCTGATCGTCAATGCCTGGAAAGTGGATGAAGTCGACAAGATGGCTTTACCACCGTGTCACACCATGTTCCAGTTTTACGTTGCCAACGGGAAATTGTCCTGTCAGCTCTATCAACGTAGTGCCGACATTTTCCTGGGAGTGCCGTTTAACATTGCAAGCTACGCACTACTCACGCATATGATCGCACAGGTATGTGATCTTCAGGTCGGCGAGTTCGTGCATACATTCGGTGATGCACACATCTATTCCAATCACATGGAACAGGTCAAGCTCCAGTTGTCGCGGGACACACGCAAGTTGCCGACACTTAAACTTAATCCTGAAGTGAAAGAGCTTTTGGATTTTACGTATGACGACATCACCATCGAAGGCTATGATCCGCATCCCGTGATTAAAGCTCCGATTGCTGTATAAAACCGCTTGCGGTTTAGCGCGTTTCATATTTTGATGACGATAAATATTTTGAATCGAGAATACCCGTTATGCGTCTAGCCATGATCCTGGCCTTATCTGAGAATAACTGCATCGGCAAAGATGGTGACATGCCCTGGCATCTGCCTGATGAACTCAAACATTTCATGCGAACCACCACCGGTCATAGCATGATCATGGGACGCAAAACCTTTGAGACCTTCGCCAAGTTGCTTCCTAATCGTCGTCACATTGTCATTACGCGACAAGCTGACTATCAAGCACAGCATGAAGTCGATGTCGTGAACTCACTTGATGCAGCAATTGAGGTCTGTAAAGACGAGGACAAAGTCTTCGTCATCGGTGGCGCAGAGATTTATCGCCAGGCCTATGAAAAATGTGACGAACTCTATCTCACCATCGTCCATGCCAGCTTTGATGGCGACACCTATCTCAACGTCATCGACCTCAACGATTGGCAGGAGATCGAAAAAGAGTTTCATCCTGCAGACGACCGCAATCCCATCGACTACACCTGCTACCTGTATCACCGGAAATAAACGCCAATAGCGGCGATTAATGGGAGACGGAAGTTGTTCTTGCTTAAGACACCCGGCGTGTCGCTGCAAGACAATGATTCTGCTATAATCCCGTGCACACCAGTAGGGCGATTAGCTCAGTTGGCTAGAGCGCATCGTTTACACCGATGATGTCACTGGTTCGAGTCCGGTAT
>JBICHS010000505.1:0-11277 GCA_043101135.1 Phycisphaeraceae bacterium JB051 | reverse complement strand
CGATGCGCGGGCGCTACCCAACGCTGGCAAAAGGATCGAGATCAACAGGCTGATGATTGAGATCACAACCAACAGTTCAATTAATGTGAATCCCATTGAGGTGCGAGATTTGGGTGAACAAGTCATGGCGTTCCTTTCCGAACCGTCTTGTTTTCAAAACCGTTGCCAAACAGCACGCAGCGGCGGAACTTATTTTGATGCAGTGAAAAAACACTGCGCATGAGGTTGATCAAGACCCGTTGACATGAGGCGGCGGGCCGACTGTATTGCGTGAGATGAGTCGACAGCCCACAGTGACAGGTGCTTGTTGGTCGTATTGCTCGTGATTCTGGAAGATTTTGGTAATCGCGCCCGCCATGTCCATTGCTGGTAACTCGATGGTTGTCAGTCCCAGGAGAATGGCAGGGCCCCGGTTGTCCACGCCGATGATGGAGAGGTCTTTGGGGAACTGCAAGCCGATCGCCCGACCTGCCAGAATCAATTCGTAAGCCAAGGCATCGTTGCTTGCGACAATCGCTGTGCAGCCATCATTTTTGATTTGTCGCAACAGGTCCGTTAACTGTGATGGGCTTAAGCTGTCGTCTGGGATATGCACCACATGACGTTGACGCTTGGGAATCCGCGCTTGGGTCATTGCCTGATGGTAGCCGTCAATACGCTCAAGACTCCATTGGCCAAAGCTGCTGCGTCGGATGGCCGCAATATGCTCATGTCCCATGGCAAGTAAATGCTCCGTCGCAATCCTGCCACACTGTGAACTGTCAAACCGCGTGCGGTAGGCATGGTCCAGTTCCGGCAGGATGTCACTGTCCGACCAGTAGATCACCGGGATGTCCATCTCGCGTGTCTGCTCAATGATTCGCGCAACACTGGGATGATCAAAGGGCGGCAGGAACAGAACGCCGTCTAATCCCTTTTCAACTAACGCTTCAAATCGCGGCTTGAATTCCGGGTCATCCACGTTGATCACCTGGGCCGAACACCCGTCCTGATTGCAGACTTCTTCAAAGCTGATGAGCAGTTGATAACGCTCCGAGCCTCGCAAGGCCGGATGCCCGACGTCCATCCAGGCGACCATGGCATATTGCTGGACGCGGTGATGCATCGCATGCTCAGTGACATACGTGCCACTGCCTTTGACGCGTTGAACCAACCCATCAGAACACAGTGAATCGAGCACCTTCCCCGCAGTCGGCGGGCTGATCCCAAACCGTTTTGCCAAGGTGTTGTTGGAATAGAATTTGGAGCCCGGGGCGTAGTGGCCACTGGCTAAAACACCACGTAAATGATCGAGCAGCCGATTCGGTCGCATGCGTTCACCAGTGGTATCAGTCGTTAGTGGCATACCATAAACTTATCAACGGTTTTGTAACATTTCAAGTTTTTGACAAAGAAAAGTGGTTAAAAGTTGATAATTAATTGATAACTTGCCTATCATGCATCATGATCGACGTGTTTGATGGCTTTGAACACGAAATCGGCAAGCGGGGGACGGCCGAGGTGTCGATCATCAATCCCAATTGATTTTGCTTTGACGAAACAGTCTGCTCAGAGCATCCCACAGCAACGGTGATGCAGGCGGCTAGCACAAGGATGACGGGTCATGAAGTATCGGGTCTGGATGATGACGCTTCTGTGTGTGGCGTTGTGCAGTGGCATGGCTATGGGGACTGCATGGGCGGGGGCATCGGAAACATGGCCTGCCTGTTATGCGCCCTTTGCCAAGTCGGGACAACTGGATTTGTATTACCAGTTCGATGTGGCGCAGCCTGGTCTTGTTTCAAATCTCGCAAGCCCCGGGCGCGGTGATTTGGCGTATGTCAGTCGGTCAGCTTACGGGCCCTGGCGTGGTGCTGAAGTTCAGGTTAACGACCATCGCATCATGCCACAGATGACCCTTGGGCGAGACGGCTTTCTCACGGCGTTGCAAACCGGGACCACCGAATATGAATTGAGTCCCACCGGTTGGCTCCCGGATTTCGAAGCAGGCTATACCCTCAGTTTCTGGATGCGCGTGCGCGATGTCGCCGAGTCATTTAACGGCACGGTCATGCATCTGAACACCGGCTACAAAATCGGTTGGCGGTTGGAATTCGTCAAAGCCAAATGGGCCAAGCAGGGCAGACTCGCCCTGGCCTGTGGTAACGGCAAGAATACCACCACCCTCGAATGCAAACCCTTCCTCCCCGAACGTTGGCATCATGTTGCCATCGTTGCGGCCAACGGCAACATGCATCTCTATGTCAATGGGCAATTGGCGGATCAATCCAAACAACAACTCAACATGCCCAAGCCTGATTCACAGGAGCAATGGTTCTGCCAAACCAAACCCGAGCGTGGTCTGCGGATCTTTAGCAAGTGGTACAGCAAAGCAAACCTGCTGGATTATCGCATTGACGAGTTGGCAGCATTGCATACGCCCATCAATGCCGCACAGGTCAAGACAATCTACGAAGCTGGCAAACCTCAGGATATTGGTGAGGAAAATAAAACCCAACGCCTGCTGCGACTTGAAGCTGAAAACAAACGGCGTGAAAATCTCGCGTCATTGCAAATGCACATTGATGCCAAAAGCTTTGGCTATTTCCCCGTTGATCAACCCATTGTTCTGACCTTCTCAGCTAAAGACAGTGACATCCAACCTGCTGAGGCTTACTACACATTGAAGGATGCTTCAGGGAACATCATCTTTGATACGAAGATAGCCTTTGCATCGCAGAAAACACAGTCATTACAGACTCAGATCGCACTGCCGCAGCCCGGTTTGTATCTCCTGACGATGGCCATGCTCGATGGCCAGGGCGCGCGACTCAACGCCAGGCAGTATCCGTTGGCAGCAACACCAGTCATCAATTCCTCAACACAAAACAGTGACTTATTACCTTGGTTGGGGGCGCAAAATCTTTCCCAACGTCCCGAGGCTGCAGCGTTGAACGTCGGCTTAACGCGAGTCGTATGTGATTGGCGTGATCTTGAGCCGGTCAGCGGTGAGTATGATTGGAGCTCATCGGATCAGAGTTTATTGCCATTAAGAACATCATCGATTCAAACCATTGTCTGTGTGTCTGGTTTCCCACGATGGGCCAACGTCAAACCCAAGACAACCATTGATGACAAGACGCTGGAGCAGTATCAGCAGTTCATCCGGAAAATGCTCGCACGTTATCGCCATATCCAATACTGGGAAATCTGGGACGCATCACAATGGATCCCCTCAAGCCAACTGACGATTAGTCAATACCGGCAACTGCTCGCTGCTGCTGCCCCAGTGATCCGAGCTGCAAAGGGTCAGAAGCAGATCGTCAGTGGCAGCGTCTGGCAACTCTCCGCTCATTGGACGCAAACTCTGCTGCAGGACAAGGGCGGTGACCTGATCGATATCCTTTGCGTCCAGTCTCACATCGCAGACCCCACAACACAGGGCAAGCTGTTTGATCAACTGCAATCCGTTCAAGCAGTCTGCAGGAAGATGGGCTATCCGAATTTGCCCATTTGGAACACCGGCCTTGGTATTCAGCAGGCCAATCGCAGTGCACTTTTCCCCGACGCATCACAACGTATCACCGAAAGATCATGGCCGATCCCATTAGCCAATGAACATGATGCTGCGACATGGATGATTCAAAGCATGGTTATGCAATTGGCATCAGGTGTGCAGCGTGTGATTCTCGATCCTTCTCCTGCAGCGTTTTACCCCATGCAGAATGCTGTGGATGGTTCGCCCGGGCTCAAAGGCCTGGCGTTATCCATGCTCACGCAGACACTGGGTTTCAAGCCGCAGCTGATGCCAATCGAATCCGCTCCCAGCGGCTTACATCTCTATGCATTGACAACTGGCAATCACCAAGCTGGTTTAATCGCCTTTGCCAAAGATAAACCGATGATGTTGGTCGTTAAAGCCGTTGATGATCAACAGCCTGTCATGGCTCGCGACATGTTCGGCCGTCGACTTACTTTGGATCAAGGCAAGACAATTCAAGTTGGATCGCAACCCGTTTACCTGCTCAACGCGACACGCAAATAAATTTTAAATAGAAACCGACCTGAAAGATTTCAAATGCAACAGACAATCTCACAGTCATTCTTCAAACTCTGCACACTTCTGCTCATCGTCTCGCCTGCTTTTGCAGATGTCAGCAAAGAGCAGGCAGCCTATGAACAATACAAAAAAATGATGCTCGATGAGCCTTCGATCATTCGGTTTTATACCTTTGAAAAAGGTTCGGGCGATGAGATTACCAACCACGTGGACATTGACCGCTCGCAGCGTGCCGTGACCGGCGGGCCGCTTGGCTCTTTGACCATTCAACGTACCAAGGGATCGGGACACGCATTGAGTCTTGATCCGAAGTTCGGCCCACCCCCGACATGGTCACATGGTCGTTGGCTGTGGAAGTCGGCAGTGTTCAGTGGTGCTGAAACCTCCACGCTTCCCTGGCAGGCTTCCAAGCTTTTCCGCAGCGGGATCACTGGCGTGGAGTTTGCCAAGGGCGGTAGTCTTTCAGGTTGGTTTCGCATCCATGAAGTCGATGATCAGGATGCATCGTGTAATCTCATTCGAATGGGTAACGGTTACAGCAGCGGTTTGATCCTGGAGTATGCCAAGGCCAAGTGGAATCCTGAAGGACGATTGGAATTCAGGCTTGCTGCGCCTGAAGGTGTTTCGCGCGTTCAACTAACCGCCAAGCCCTGCATCGCCGGCGTTTGGCATCACTTTGCGGTGACCTTTGATGACAAGATGATTCGTCTGTATCTCAATGGCAAGATGGTGGAAGAAAAGCCATCCACCGGGCCGGTGATCCCCACGACGTATGAAAACATGCCGATGATCGGGCCGTTTTACGAAGCCAACTCACCTTCGCGTTTCGGTGAGTTTTTGATGCTTGCTCATAACCCCGCCAAGAGTAATGGGGCAGCCGTTGCACGTTATGACATCGGTGAGTTTGCCGTCTTTAACCAGGCCTTGGATTCACAGACAATCGTCAAGCAGTACCAGGCAGGTAAACCGGACACATCAGAAACGCAACAGCTTGCTTTGTATCACCAACAGAAGAAACGTCAGAAGACACTTGATGCCATCGTCATTGATTTGCCCAACCAGACCGATGGCTACTTCCGCGTCAACACGCCATTCACCACCACGATCCACATGCCCCAAACTTCAACCATTACCGGTGAACTCACCGCTGAGTTTGCCTTGGAGACGATTCAAGGCAAGCCCTTGCAATCCATCAAGCAGACACTTGCTGCAGGCAAGCAGGTTCAGCAGACTTTCACGCTGGATCAATGTGGACTTTATTATTTGGATGTCATCATTCGTAATGATGATGGCGAGATTCTCAAACGCCTTTCAAGCAAGCAGGGAATCGGTATTGTTTCGCCTGCCCCCCAGGAACTCACCGAGCATAACCCGCTTGCTTTCTGGGCGGATTGGGAAGACCGGTTTTACTTTGACGTCCCGACGCGGCGTATGAATTACGTGCCCTCACGGGATGTTGAACCCGGTGAGTCGGATACCGCGGCCATGGACAAGTTCATGGAGAAATACAACACCTATGCCAAACGCGTCCCCAACTTCCGCGCCTTTGTCTGGTTTTACTGCAAACATGACAGCTCGGAAAAAACGCGCCAAGGCAATGAAAAACTTTTCTCCGAAGCGATCAGGCTTTTCAAATCACTGAATGTTTTCGGGCTTGAGGTCACCAGTGAACCGCATGCCAAGGACATCAAAGGTTATGTGGCCATGCTTAAGGAAGTTTACAAAGCCGTCCAGCGTGAGAAGCCTGAACTGGTTATCGTTCCCCCGGGGGCTGCACCGCCTTCAATCCCGATGATTGCTGACATTCTCAAGCAGGGCGGGATTAACTACGTCGATGGCGTTTCCTATCATCCTTACACGGCCAACCCCATCGGCACGTATCTTTGGGAAAGCAATACCGCACGCCTCAAGAAAGTGACTGAGCAATATCCGGATAAGAATCTGGTCATGTGGAACACCGAATGCACCGTTGGCCAATTGCCCCGTATTAACGGTCGGCCGATGACGCGCAGTGACGGCTTTGCTGCCCGATTCAAATCGTCCAATTCTTATGGCCTGCAGTTCTTCCCGTTTTTTGTCCCGCGTTACCCGGAAGACGAAGGCGCAGCGTTGCAATGCCATGGCATCCTCATGGACTTGCTTCAGGGTTACAAGCTTTACACCATTCACACGACCCCTAATAACGAAGGTCAGCCCAGTTACAAAGGACTTGCGATTACTGCGTTGGCAGGTCAGGTGCTCAACAAGCAAAAGCAAATCACGCGCTTGCCGATGTCGATTGCTGAGAATATGTGCATCATGATCAAGAATACGGATGACAAAAATATCGCTGCACTTTTCAGTCTCAATCAGAGCACGGTGAATTTCCAGGTCCAACCCAACAAGACTTACAAGACCATGGATATGCTGGGGAATTTCAGCCAGATTACCGCGAATAATGCAGGTTTGATCACGTTGCCCATCGGGCTTAAGCCGGTTTATATTTTCGATGTCCCCACAGGAATGAAGGAAGTGGTGCCGCTGTTGGTGCAGACGCCTGAGGTCTTGCCGGAGACGCGTACACTTACGGGTAAGGTGACCGTTACCAATCCGTTTGATAAACCCTTAAAGGGGCGCCTTGCAGCCAAGCCGATCCGTGGTACGCGTATCAGCTTGTCCAAGTCGATGGTCTCACTGGCTCCGGGGGCAACCGAGGTGTTGGACATCACGCTCAAAGCTGACTATCTCAAGCGGCGTCCATATTTACTGAGTGTGGATTTGCAGAACGAGCAAGGCGAGGTCATTGCTGCAGCACAGTCGATCTTCAAGTCCAACGGTGTCATCCAGGTGATTCCTGAAGCCACAACATCAATCACGCTGGATGGCAACGATGAGGAGTGGTCGGATATCAATGGCGTGGTCTGTGATGATGTCGACAGCGTCGTACATGGCAAGCCCAACTTCGCGGAGGTCTGGTTGCCTCAGTGGATGAGCAAGGAAGATTTGTCTCTGAACCTCAAGCTCGCCTGGCGTGAAGATGGTTTGTATTTTCTGCTCAAAGTCACGGACGACAAAGTCATCCCCGCGCCCGAAGGTGAACACGCGTTTCGCTATGATTGTCTGGAGCTGTTCTTTGATGGCCGTAAATTCGGTGAACGAGGCACCACTATCAGTGTGGGTGCAGATCAAGCTGTCATCACGCCCAATGACACCGAGCAAGCCAAGCCATGCAAGTTCTGGTTTGCGCGAAAAGACAAGGAACAAGTCTCCGCGGACTTGCAGACCGTCAGTCGCAAGACGGCTGATGGTTATCTGATCGAAGGTAAACTCATCCCCAAGCCATGGCTTGATTTCAAGCTTTTGCCCGGCAGTCAATTCATGATGGACTTCCTGGTCGATGACACCGACGACACCAATCCCAAGTGGCTTCGCAAGTCCGCGATGGCAGTGCATGGCACTTTCAATAACTACGTCAATCCCGATCTCTGGGGCCGCTACGAATTGCAAGCCGCGCAGTAAACGCCATGAGCTTGTTGCGAGTTGATGTGCATTATGGAGTGTCAACAATCAGTTCATACCAGACTGTTTCACCGGTGAGTCGGTTACTCGTTTATTGTTGGTTTCACCACCGTTGACAACCATCCGCATTCCATGGCATTTACTCGGGAACAGGCTGTCCAATTGATGATGATGCGGATGCAGCGACCCATCCAACGTGGGCAGGGATGTTGCATGCGCGTCACGCCGGAGCTTGTGGTTCGTGAATCGACTGCACCACCGTCATGATCTTGAGTCTGATATTGGTGATTAAATAAAACAGGCTCTACATCACAGTGGTTGCAGAGCCTGTTTATGAAGGGTGTTTTGATTGGCGGTTGTTTTACTGATCCGTCAACTCGTACCAGACGGTTTTGTGTTCCGCTGAGATATTGAAAACCAGTTGGCCATCGATGCGCTGCGCGGTGACCTGGTGATCACGTTGACCGGCTTGATCCAGTGCATAGACTTTGGTGAGTTTGTCACAACGGATGGTGACCTTGCCGGGGATGGCTAACACTTCAGTTGGGCCGCTTCCCCATTGGTTGCTGATGCTGTTGTGTGCCTTGTTCCATTTCATGTTCTTGTTGCGTCCCTGGGCAATGGCTGTGAGGAGTACACTTGAACTTTCAACAATGGGCTGATCGTCCATCGCCGTTAAGGTCATCGCGCCGAAGTTTTTCTCAAAGTCAGGACATTGAATTGCCATAACGCCTGCACTGTTTTGGTGCCCGCCGATCTGGCCGACGATGACGGAGGCTTTGGGGGAACTGGTGGTAAAGACACTGCCTGCCGCGTGGCTTTGCACGGTGGGTTGGCCAGCTTGTTCTGTTGCTGGAAGCGTCAACGCATAGTTGAGCTTGGCGGTAGAGTCATCGCCCATCTTCATGCCCATGCGTTTATTCAACACGTTATAAGCTGAGATATCGACCTTGGCTTTTTCCCATGCTTCCTTGGCACGATCGAATTGCAGATAAGCCTTGTCGGGTAGGGTTAATGTTCCGGTTGCCTGCAAGGGCTTGAGGTTTGCCTGGCGGAAAAGCATGGCAGCTGCGGGATAGAAACTGATCTTGGCGGGATGCGAGCCATGATCGAAAAATTGACCAATGCGGTTCTGATCTTTTTCAAAAGTCACCGGCCCATACTCAAAGCTGTAGATTGCATCCCAATCCTGCGATGCTGCAATGGCTGCAAACAACGGCATGGTTTCGGCGTTGTACTCCGACGGTGCAGAGTGATCATATTCTGAAACACTAAACGGCTTATCGACCAATCGTTGGGTAGCATATTTATCCAACGTGCCCGTTTCGCCTTGCCCCCATGCGTTGACCATGGACGAGTTGTCGATGGTCCAGTTGGTATGACTCCAACCGCCGCCGGGGAAGCTGGGGTGTTGCCAATACGAATGCACGTCCGCGTAGTCCATGATCGCTTCACGGGCATAACCTGAAAGTCCGCCCCAATCGATCTGGCTGTCGATGACCATGGATTTTACACCAAGATCATTTTTCAAAAAGTCTCGCATTTCACGGGCAAAACGCGTTTCGACATCCACGAGAAAGGCGATCCAATCCTTGCGTTGCTGCTTGCTTGAAGCGGTGGGGATATGGATGTTTTTCTTTGCCAGCGATTCACCTTCAAGTAAGCCCATGCCTGCGGTGTTGGGTTCGATGGTGATTTCGTCGAGCCAGATATCAATGTCATTTTGCCCGACTTTAAAAGTCAGTCGCGTGTGGCCTGGATCAATCTTGTAACCCGTGAAGGGAAATTCGTAGGCCTGCCAATTTTCGGTAAGTTTGACCGTTTTGGTTAAGCCGCAGTTGCGATAGTCTTCACGATCCCGCATGACAGCAAGGTTGATCACGCGGTCTGATTTGGCACGGGCTTTGAACCGGAGGATATAGCCTTCGTTCTCACGGATTCGTAAATCACGGCGGTGTAATTCAGCATGGTAGTTCTTGCCATCGGTTTGCCACATGGCAATGTGCAGTTCACCGTTGGGATTGTTCTCTGCCTGGAGTTTACCTTTGGACTTGCCTTGGGTGCTGAATTTCCAGAGTTCGTTTTCCCGGAACACCGGTTCGGTTTGTGCGTCGTTCTCATTGCTCCACGCCTTGGCCAGTTGTTGGTCACTGCTGTATTGCTTGTTCAGCCAATCGTTCCACTGCATGAGCAGTTGCGTGTTAAACGGTTCGGGGAAGTTCTCCATGTCCATGGCAATGTTGCCCCAGGCTTCACCGAGTAAACCATTTTCATTGTTGATCTCAACGACAGCCACAGCCGGATCATCGGTGTAGGCGAGTTTGGTATAGGGATTGACATGCGTGAGCAGTTCACGGGCAAAGTTTTTTTGGTGTTCGATCATTTGCGGATCAAAGCGATCGACACGTTTGTGGTAATGCGTCTTTAAATCCTTAATACCTTCGGGAAAACCATCTGCAGCAGAGACGAGCTTGCTGACCTTGAGATTGATGTTGACATAGATGCCGTGCTTTTTGAGCTGAGCAACGAAGTAGTCCATTTTGTCGAGTTGGTTTTCGTCGATGTGCAATGCGCCGTTGTCATCGAGCTTCCAGATGCTTGAGCCGGATTTGATGTCCCAGCGGTTGTCCATGTGATGCAGGCGGACGATATTGATGCCGAACTTGGCCATGCGTGCTGCGATTTTTTCAGCCTGATCTTGGGTTGGGAAGCAATGCCAAGCGGTGGTGTTGGTGCCGAGGAATCGGACGCGTTTCCCCGTGTCGGATTCGATGAAGGTATGACCATCGACTTTGATCCAACCGTTTTTGCCGGCAGGCTTGGCGTTGAGATGAGACATGTCGATGATGGTGTTGGGTGTCGCGTCATCCCAGGGGGGGCTGAACGTAAACCAGTCCCCGTTGGTCTGAGCCATCGCCAGTGTTGGAAGGGAAAGTGTCAGCAGAACTGCAAGATGCTGTAGGTAACGATTCATTGGGTTCTCCGGGGTGGGGTGTGATTGGCGTGATGTGACTGGGAAAAGCAGTGTTATTCCGTCATTCCCGCGCAGGCGGGAATCCAGTGGCATGCACTTGAACGCTTGCAAGTTCCACTGGACTCCCGCCTGCGCGGGAGTGACGGAAAACGCCTTATGTCAATTTATTCCCATGGTCCTTTTTTTCTAGAAGACTCACTTGACTGCAGGCAGGGTGCTGCCTTCGTGCCAGCTCCATTTAATGGTGCGGGATTTACAGGTGTGTTTAGGGCTTTTGATGATCGAGACGATCATGTCTGCTGCCTGAATGCCAAGGTCAAAACGCTTGACATCGACGCAGCTGAGTTCGGGTAAGTGTTCCTGGGTTGAACGCGTGCTGTCACAGGAAGCAATGCCTACGTCGATCCCGGGACGAATGCCCTGCATCGCCATCTGCATCAAGAGTGTCATCGCAACGCGGTCGGTTGATGCGAGGATGGCTACGTCGGGTCCGAGTTCATTTTTGATTTCCTTGATCAGTGGTTGAATCTCAAAGTTGTGATATTTGAGAATGACTTCCTTGAACTGAACATCCGAACCATTGATCGCAGAAGCCACGCCGCGTGAGCGTTCGGAGAAGGAATAATGGCGGACCGGTTCTTCAGTATAGGTTGGCAGGACGACAATAATCTTGCGGTATCCCCGTCGTACCATCTGTTTACCAACGATACGGCCTTCAGCGTGAGAACCGGAAGAGAACTTGTGACCGGAAGCACCAACACCATCA